>JALGZU010000078.1 GCA_025774735.1 candidate division LCP-89 bacterium
CCTCTCTTTATCTTCCGGATGAATGTCGTCCAGCCACGATTCGGGCTTCTCGAACAAGCTGTCACTTTCTCTTCCCCAAATCTCCTCGTATTTGGGACTCACATAAATCATCTCGCTTTTATCCGGATTGGTCATCCAGAATATTTCATCGATGTTTTCGGCCAACTGGCGGAACCGTTCTTCGCTTTCCCGCAATGCTTCATTGGCCTCCTTGTATTCGGTAAAGTCTTCCGAAACGCCGCAGATGCGGTACACCTCACCATCCTGATTTCTTATCGGGAAAGCTTTTTCCCTGATCCAGCGTACCGTTCCATCAGGCCGTACGATGCGAAATTCGAGGACTTCCTCCTTCTTAATCTGCTTAGACATACACGCCTGAACATACTCCTTATCCTCCGGATGGATGAAATCGACGAATGTGAGGATCTCATCGCCGCATTCTTTACACGAGATGCCTATTATCTCTTCAAATCTGGGACTGACGTAGAGTAATTCCTCGGAGTCGGGTTCGGCCATCCAGAATACCTGGTTGATGTTCTCGGTCAGCTGGCGGAATCTCTCCTCACTCTCGCGCAGTGCTTCTTCGGCTTTCCTGCGCTCGGTGATATCATAGAGAGCGCCCATTACAACCGTTTCACCGGCCAGTTCAGTAACAGTGAGATTGAAGATCATCCAGATAATCTCGCCGTCGGCTCTTTTAATCCGCACTTCGAAATCGCGCAACGCGCCGTCCTTTTTAAGACGTTTTACAACCTCGCGTAAAAATCGGGAGTAATACGCCCGATAACTTCATCGGCCTTGAGGCCGACCAATTCGGCCAGCGGCACGTTGGCGAAGAGCACTTTCCCGTCGTCCAGCCGGCTGACAATGGAAGGAATGGGGGATGCTTCAACAACCGTACGCAGGAGTGCGGTCGATTTCCCCAGATCGGTTATATCCGCAAACGACCAGAATTTGCCGAGTTTTTCACCATCCTTCCCCAAAACGGGCATGGATACCGGGATTAGCAACCGTTCTCGCGGTTTTACTTGTCTGGATGCCAACTTGGGAAGTTCGATCACATCCTTGTGGATGTCCTTCATCCGTAATTTATGAAATTGCTTCAGGAAGCGTTCCGGCTTTTCAAAGCAGTCTTGGACGCTGTCCAGGAAGCTTTTTAGGGGTTTATTGACGATGTCTTTGATAGGGAGATTGAAGACGCTTTCCACAGCACGATTGATGGCGACGATGATGTCGTCCGAATCGACCATCATGAGAACGTTCGGTGAAGCATCGAAAATGGCTTCGAGTTGCGTCTTACTCTTGACCAGTTCACGGTTGCTTTCCTGCAGAGATTGGGTGCGCTCATCGACCATCTTTTCCAGAAACTGGTACGAGCGGACGTTATCCACCGCCAAGCCGACTATATTCGCGAACATCTCGAAGCGGGCTACTTCCTGCTCGCTGACAACGCGGTCCTGAAAAGCAATGCTGGCGACGATGATGCCGATCGGTTTCTCCTTGACCTTGATCGGTGCAATAATGAGAGATTTAGCGCCGGTGAGTTTTTGTAATTCCTTCGGCCAGCGGGGTTCCTTCGATAGATCTTCGAGAAATACGGTTTCGCCCTTCTGGAAACACTCTGATAAGGGAAGCGGGACTTCAAAGCCTTCCCGCTTGATGAGATCGGTGAAGAGCTTGGCTCGATCCGGCGTATCTTTTTCAAGACGGTACGAGCGCATGAAGAGGCGGCCATCCGCGTCGAGCAGCACGAAGGCGCGGTCGAATCCCAGGCTGTCGGTCAGCAGCTTGGGGACTTCATCAAACAGTTGATCCTCGTCCTGGATTTGGTCGAAGCGGTTGGAAACCTCATTCAAGGCCGTCAGTTGTTGATAGGCTCGTTCGAGGCGGCTGGTCCGTTCTTTGACCATCTCTTCCAGGTGCTCAGAGTAATTTTTCAGTTCATCTTCGAGTTTTTTACGTGCAGAGATATCGCGCACGACGCCGTCGCTGCGCACGGCCTGGTCTCCCTCGAAAATAAGGCGTCTATTGACCTCGAAGTGCTTTACTTCCCCCTGCTTGGTGATCATGCGGAATTGGATCGTTTTAACGGACTTATCCTTGTTGCGGATGCCTTCCTCAAAGCTTGAAGCCACTTGCTCACGATCCTCCGGGTGGATGAGGGTGAAGACGGACTTTCCGATCATTTGATTGGGTTTGTATCCCATGATCGATTTCGCCGCGCCGCCTATACTGATAAAATCGCCCTTAGGATTTAAGCTGTAAATGATGTCAGGGATGTTCTCAGTCAGGATGCGCAGGCTCTCCTGGGAGGCGGCGAGGTCTTTCTTTAGATTACGCGCTTCTAAGGCTTTGCGTGCTGAATTTTCAATTAGATCCAGATCCAGCGGCTTGAGGATGAAATCGTCTGCACCTTGCTTGATGGCCCGGACCGCCTGAGGAACCGATCCGTGCGAAGTCAACACTAAAAAAGGCGTATCCGGGGAGATCTCTTTCATCTGCCCCAGGACCTCCAATCCATCCATGCCAGGCATGTTGAGGTCGCACAGCACCACGTCGGCGCTTTGGGGATAGAATTTTCGAAGTCCCTCTTCGCCCGAGGAAGCGCTGATCACATTGAAACCGCGGGCGGCAGCCTCCTTCTCAAACGCGGTTCGCTGCGAAGCTTCATCCTCGATATAAAGCAACGTTAAGCCTGCCATAACGTCTGATCCTTCTTAGATCTGGTTTACTTACAGAGTGTAAAACGAACATGCACCTGAGACAAACAGGACAGAAAAATTCACCAGGATTAATGGTGAAGGGAAAGTTTATATGTTAGGAGCTTATGCATGTGGGATTTGCGTTACACGAATGCTTTCACGATTTCCCGCTGGATATTTTCCAGTTCACCGTAAGCATGATTGATCTGGGTAATTTTCTCGTTGAGCTTCTTCAGGAGTTGCTTCTTTTCGAGGCCGTTGCGGATGATGATCAGCAGATCGCTATTATCCCACGGTTTTTCGATATACTGAAACAAGCCCACTTCATTGATGGCTTTAATGGCATTTTCCTTGTCGGCGTATCCGGTGAGGATGATGCGCGGTATCTCCGGCTTGATCGTCCGAACGTTGGTCAGGAAATCTATGCCGTCCATCTCCGGCATCAGGTAATCGGAAATGACCAGATCCACCTCGTGATTCTTAATGTATTCCAGGGCTTTCTGAGCGGATGTAAACGTGACCACGCCGTAGTCGGATTCCAGGTTCAGGAAAGAATCGATGCTGGTCAAAACCATATCCTCGTCGTCTACGACGACGATAGTTTGAGTATTGTCAGGCATATTCATTTTGTTCCTTAAATCGTTTAATTAAGCCGTTTCGAAATCCGGTCTTCCAGGAGTCACCGGTTACCGACTCACGAGTCCCATCAACTTCTGCAGCCGACGAACCAGGTTTTTTAAGATCCCCTGTGTGATGCGTACGTTATCAGCCAACAGATCAATGAAGTCCTCACGGTCGATGCGCAGTAAGCGGCAGGATTCTTGAGTGGTAGCGGTGAACATCATGGGCTCGTCGTCAAAAAGTGCCCAGGTGCCGAAGACGTCGTTTTCGCCGGCAACCATCACCTCTTTTCCCTGCTGAGAAAGAAGCACTCGCCCTTCCAGTACGAGATATGTTGAAACGGGATTGCCCCCTTCTTTAAAAATTACGCTCTCGGGCGGGAATTCAATCTCCTCCACGATGGAAGCCAGGTAGGCTAGATCCTCAGTTCTTAAATGCTCAAAGAAGTTGATTTCCTGCAGCGTGATGACTTTTTCGAGGGTCGTCAGCATGGAAGACCATGGTCACAGATTCTCATTCGTGCAAATATAACATATTAACGGCTTACTTTCAACTGATAAACGGCGTATTCCGCAGTTTCCCTTATAACGGGATCGGCACTTTGCCTGTGGGAATCGATTGAGGCAAGCCAGCCGGGATCGCTCGAATGCGCCACGGTGAAGAGTGCACAGGCTTTGAGCCAGTCGTCCTTCTCCTCAAGAAGATAGAGTAAATAGTTTTTGCCCCATGGGACATGGTCCTCAATCTGGACTCTGTGGCTTTTGAACGATTCATCGGGGGAGGGAACTTCGATAATAGGGATAATATGCTGCTTGAGCTTGTAATCCAGAAGGTTGTCGAGAAACTCAACGGCGTTGGCGTGTAGGATCGGGTTGCCGCTTTGAATGCCCAGGTAAGAGTTGTAGATATCATCCGGCTGGTATTCCAATCCCAATAAGCGGAATATCCTCTCTAAGTTCCTGTCGAGTCGTTCCAGAAGCGCCTTTTCCAGCAGAGCTCTGGCTGACTTGGCCTGAGGTGATGGTTGGGTGCCGGTTGGTTTTGCTTCGGAAATCGGGTTAGTTTTCAGGTGTGACTGCAGTATTGCCGAGAGAGTATAGCGGCTTTTCACCTCCTCCTCGATCTGTTCTTCAATCGGTTTCACATCGAATTTTAACGAACTGAAATCGACTCGAAGCTTGTTCAGAGCTTTGATGATCGCATAGCGCAGCTCCAGGTCCTCCTGACCCAGGTTTTCCAACAGAACGTTGACCGATTTTTGCAATCCGATCATCGCCAGAACCTTGACAACGCCCTGCCGGACGTCTATTGATTCCTCCGCATCGTTGAGACTGCAAACCAGATCCTCGATGACCACTTCACCATATTGAGTGAGTGAATTACGGGCATGACGCTGGACCGGCTTCGTGTCCAGATGGTCGATTAACTTCGATACAAATTCGGTTGCCCGGGTTTTACCGGCATTTTGTACAGCCGCTTGAACTACCTCAATGGAAGAATCCCCGAGCAATTCATGGAGGTGTGGATAGAGTGCTTCCACCTGAGCTTCACCGATGACTTCGGCGGCGCATCCTTTCAGGAGTTCAATTTCCGGGTCACTCAACTGGGGGAATTTTTCAGGATTGAACACCTCATTGTAGAAACGCACAATGTCCATCTCCTGGCGCACTTCGGGACTGCTGCGGTAGGCCTGCGCGGCGCATATCATGGCGGAGGTGCGAATCTGGAGATTTTCTTCTTCTGCAAACGACTCCAGGACCGAGGCCGGGTGCTCCGAGCTGCGGCAGAGGTAGTTTATGGCCGCGACTCGGACGGCTTCATCACTCGAGATGACGAGTGTTTCGGCGGATTCGGAAAGATCTGTTTCAGGCAAGTTGACCGCCAGGCGGAGAATCTGCTCTTTGACCTCATTCGACGGGTGGGAAATCAGACGTTCTACGTAGGGCAGGATCGCCTCGCCGGGGCTGTTTTCAAAGAGTTGCAGGATGTATAATATCTGGTGGCTATTGTTCCCTTCAAGGACTTTTCTAATGATTTGCTGTACGGAGGCATCGTTTACATTAACCGTCAGGTCTTCCAGATCGACGCTGCGCTTCTCGATTGCCTGGCGGAAGGAGTTGACGTACTCGTGTTTTACGCGCTGGATCAAGACGATCCAGATGGAGACGGCGGCGATGATGACGAGGCTGATGTGGTGAACTCCCAATCCCAGCGGGATGATCAACAACAGTAACAGGATACCTCCCAGGCCTTCGGCGGTGTTGGGCACGAACATGTCCGTGATGATCTTGGTTCGGTTCTTGATGCCCGAAGGAATGGGCAGGGACAGCAGTTCCAGGCCGGCTTTATTTATGGATTGTTTGAGACCGCCTTCGCAGAGCCGGATGAACACCACCGCGGCTAAAGAGGGAAGGAAGAGAACTGTCAAGGCGCCTGCGAATACTCCTCCCGGCAAAAAGTAGAGCGACTTTCCCACTCCGAATTTGCGCAGAATCCGGCCGGTCAGGAAAAACTGGACGATCAGAGCGGCGATGCTCAAGTTTGAGAGCCAGAAACCGAAGAAGGCGGTGAGTTGGTCTTCGTCTTTTATCTGTTCTGAAGCGACGGCGTTGAACTGATAGTCAACCAGGCTGGCAACTAAAACTCCGATACCGATGAGTCCAGCCAGATATTTGAGTTGTCTGGAGGCTAAGATTAACTTGATAGGGCTACTGGCGGGCAGTCGGCGCAGTCTCCGCCGGCTGAGTACAGTGTTCTCCTGGTAATTCCGCTTGGCGAATTTCATCCAAACCAGTCGCAGGAGCAGCAGGTTCCCAAGGATGGTAATAACGCATAATATAACCAGATTCTTGGTGTTAAAAAGGGGAGCTAAGAAGGTCGTAATGTAACCACCGAAAATCGCGCCCGCGATTCCCCCCGCGCCCAAAAAGCCGAATATCCTCTTCGCTTCACGCGCATTGAATACGTAGTTTGCCAGAAGCCAGAATTGTGATGCCGAAATCACACCGAAAATAGCCCCGAAAATAAAGAAGGCGTAAATGAACCAGCTTCCTTCGTAGCCGGTTTGCAGAAGAAACCATGAAATCACAAAACCGGAACCGAAGACGATCAAGGATATGGTAATCAACCGGTTAAGAGAGATGCGGCTGGCGAGGCGGGCATAGGCTAAGGCGACCAGGGTGGAGGTGAGTGCAACCAGTATAAAGGCGTAGGGGAGCTGCTGAGGGCCGAATTCGGTCAGAAAGAGGGAATACCGCACCGGTCTGGCGATCAGAAGGGCGGTGATGACGAGGAAGATGTAACTGAACATTAGTCCGGCGCGCAGCCCCTCACCCCTGCTGATTCCAAGCTGTTTTAAGATATGATTCATTAACCTTTCGACTCCAGCCATGAAGAGACTAAGCTTCGGTCTCCCTGAACTTTCGTCCCGCGTAGCGGACTGCGAAATACCAAATAATAACGGCGATAAAGGTGAGTATAGACAGCCATCGAATGGTGGAAAAATCGGTGAAAAGGGTGGTAATCAGCAGGGATAATCCCACTGCCAGCGCTTTGGCAAAGCGCTGTACGAACATGTCGATAAAAGCCTTGGCCTTGTATTTTTCATCCCTCGAGGTGGGCACGTAGAGAGCCTCTTTGGCCGATTGATTTATGGAATAGCTGAAGCCGTTATCGGCGGTGTTTAAAAAGCTGCCCACCCAGAGGATCGGTACCGCCATGAAGGCGCCCGATCCCGCCAGAACTGAAATCGGCAGAACCAGCAGCGCCGCTGTGACTCCGAAGCGGGTCATGATCAGGCTCGTGAGAAAGAGCTGAACGAACATGGAGGTCCAGTTGGTGATGGTGTATATGAGGGAAAACTGGGCGCCGATTTCGGGACCGTCGAGGTAGTGTGCGATGGTTGCCGTGAACTGAAAATCGAGGACGGTGGAGGCGATTTCGTAGAGCCCGACAATTCCCACGATGGAGAGTAGATATTTTGATCGAAAGACCAGTTTTGCGCCCTCGAGAGCGGGATTAGTGCTGACTCTTTCGGCGGCGTCATTATCCCGATGTGCACCGGTCTCTGCGGGTGGTCGTTTTCGAACCAGCCTCCCCGCGGCGAAAGCGATCCCTATGATCAGCACGGCGATGATCAGGCAGATCCACAGCCAGGATGACATCGACGCGGCCTCCTGTGCCCCCCGCTGAGCGCTTTCGACCATCCCTCTGATCCTGATGCTGACGAAACTGCTGCCGAACGCTCCCCCAACGACGCCGCCCAGCCCGACCAGGCCGTAAAGCCTCTTGGCCGCCTCGGGAGTGACGCTGTCGTTCAAGAAGGCGAAGAAGGTGGCCACCATCAGCGTGGAGAAGAGGTCGCCAAAGAGGTAAAACGACCAGACCGTCCAGCCCGCGGGATTGTTGATTGCCGTGCTATAAAGCGCGTAGCAGATCATGAAAAAGAGACTGAAGATGTAGGTCAATTGCTGGCGCCTGAATTTACGGGCTAAAACCGTAAAGACCACGACAGCGAGGAAGGCGACGATCATGTTCAACACTTTAGCCAGCAGTTCCGCCTGCGAAGCCGTCATCTGCCAGTTGAATAAGGTAAATCCGGTCTGGTCGTAATAGCCGATAAAAAGCCACTTCTTAATGGGTTTTAAAATCCAGAAACTGGTAATGACCAGAAAGAAGTAAACAGACATCAGCAGAGCCTGGGGAAGCTCCTCCCTGCGGATGTTCATCACGTTTTTCAGAGGATTAGCCATTTGAGGGGTAACTTAAATACTTGATATCATTTAATTGAGAACCTCTACTTTAGCTGTGCCACCCTGAAACTGAGAGTCCTCCTCGGGAGCCGGGATGACAAACCGGTCAATTAGGCGATGATCATCTTCGGGTACGCTGGAAACGCCGAAAGTCGAGAGAGTCAACCGGAAATCATCAACCTGAACGAGACAATAGTGAAAAGCTTTTTCCTGCGCGAGGGGCTCGACCTCGAAGCCTTCGCTCAAATACTGCCGTTGAATAACCTCCTTATCGTCTTCGGAAATGGGGCTGCGCAGGGGTGCCCCACCGCCGCTGCTGACGATGAAATGGATATCCTCAGCGATATCACCGGATGGATTCCGCCAAACGTTATGTTGATAGATATGATCGTGCCCCGAAAAGACGACCTGAACTCCGGTTCTCTTGAAAAGGTCGAGAATCCGTCTCCGTTTTTTTATTGTATCGCGTCCGTAGGCACTTTTTAGCCAATCCTTCCAATGATGGCCGAAAGACAGGGGGGAGTGGTGCATGGAGACGATTTTGAATGGTTTATCACTGGCGGCCAGTTCCCGTTCCAGCCAGGCAGGGTGATCCGTATCGCCGGATACGAACCAGGTCTCGAAGAGCTCATCCTGCCGCTCATCCTCGATCTCTTCTTTCCAGTCGATAATCAGGTTCGAGTTGAGGACGAACAATGCCATGTTCGGAGATTCGATTGTGTAAAAAGGCGGGTATCCGAAAATGGCCTCGAAGTTCGGCTTGCCGTAAACCGGATCGTTCACCCGGTCGTGGTTGCCCATGGTGGGCAGGTAGGGGACTTCATCCAGCAGGGGATGATCGGTTTCATTTTCCCGGAGTATAATTTCCCAGTGATCGGGCCGGCGTCCGTCGTGGGCGGCGATGTCGCCCGCGTTCAAAATGAAATCAATCCCGGATGCCTGGAATTCGCGGTAGACGGCTTCGCGCATCAGTTGACGCGACCGGAAGCCGTAATCTGGCACCCGGCGGAACCAGTTAACAGCCCCGATCACCCCATTGCCCAGCCAGTAAGCTTCATAGAAGGGAAAGATCAGCATTTTCCAGGTCAGCCAGTTTTCCGTTTTTACAAATCGATGTTCGATGCGCCAGGCTGCCTGGGTATCGCCGTAGACGATGAAGACCGGGTCCTCGGCCAGGTGATCCTCGGGCAGTAAGCGTGGAATGCGGTAGAATTCAGGATCGGATTCTTCGCTGATCAGGCCTTTCTTGGCGCAACCGATCCACAAGGCCGTGAAGATGAAGATCGAAAAAACGAACGGATAACACTTTCTGCGGATCATTCGAATCTTATCCCTGTCTTTTCAGCCCCAACAGGCTGTATTCGTCCCCTACTTGCTCCAGATATACCTTTACCCATTTACTCAATTTACCGTCCTTTCCCCTCAGCACGCGTAAAGTGACTTCCCACTGGATATCCGTTTCGGCAACAGAGATTTCGATGTCATTTTGTCGTTTGAGATTCGGCAATGGAACCTGCACTCTTGATCCCAAATTCGTAGGCGGGACGATCTTCACTCCGTTGTGCGTTATGCTGTATTGATAATTAACTTCTTGGTCTTTTTCCAATCCCGTTTCTACCGCTAAATCCTTAAACTGGAGTCTCTGCCTTCCATCCTTACCCTGTATGAGTTCGAAGTTGTCCAGCGGAGCAACGCGGTTGAACCAGTAGCCTCCGGTGACGTCGCGGCGCTCGATCAGTATCTTCAACAAATATGCCGCTCCTTCGGGATCCGGGTATTGACCCTGATCGACAACGGCTTTGAGCTGTTCGTCGGTGAAGGACGTCACCAGCTTCGCACCCCAGTAGCCGTCCAGGCTGGTCATATTGTCGTAGGCCGGGTTGGGGAAGATGAATTTGAACTTTTTCGGGTGATAGAAATCCGAAGTATATCTGCCGATGCAGGGGTATTCGACTTCGTCGGGCAGCCGCTCCCAGCCGGGAACGTACAGGCCCAGTGTAAAGGTGTTGAGGAGAAATGCGTGGGGATCGATCTCGTTCTTGTGGCCGCGGTATTTCGGCTGAGGACCACGCCCACCACTACCTAAAATGGTCCCAAAATCGATCAGGTAGTGTTTCACATAACTTCTACCATCTTCCTCAATATAGGTATCCATCGAGTTTGCGGACTTGGAATCGATGTGGTTCAACCAGGCGGCCAGGACGCGGAGGCCGCGCAATTCCCTCCGGTGCTGATGGGAGATGAAGTCATTGAGATCGTCCTTGCGTCTGCTCTCGAATTTAAACGGGCCGAGGGGGCGTCCCGGGACGTATTTGCTGGCAGTGGCGCGGATCAAGCCGTTGGGCAGATACTCCACGCGGTCCAGCATATCCCTCAGGTCGTCTTCGTTCATAAACCGTTTGCGGCCCTTGTCGTCCGTGAGCTTTACCTGATCGCCCAGCTTCAGGATGCGCGGGTGGAAGTGGGTAATGTAATTTTCCGGTACGTTGTAGCCCGCCGCGTAAAACAGCTTCGATCCGATGACTTCAGCCCCGCTGTTCAACCCGGCATAACCTATGGGATCGAACTTGATAACATACTTGCCGCCCCGGCCGTCCACGATGGTGAAACCC
>JALGZU010000489.1 GCA_025774735.1 candidate division LCP-89 bacterium
CGCAGATGATCTCGTACGAGGTCGTCCTGGGGCTCTCGCTGGTGGGCCTGATCATGGTTTACAGCACCCTGCAACTCGACGACATCGTACGCCAGCAGGGCGGTCTGCTGTTCGGTTTTCTACCGGCCTGGGGGATCTTCCTGCAGCCGCTAGGTTTCCTGCTCTTCTTCCCCTCGGCCATCGCCGAGACCAAGCGCATCCCCTTCGACCTTCCCGAAGGAGAATCGGAGATCATCGGTTACTACACCGAGTATTCGGGCATGCGCTTCGGCCTCTTCTACTTCGCTGAATTTATCGAAATTATCGTGATTTCAGCCCTGATGTCCACGCTCTTTTTCGGCGGGTATCAGGTGCCCTGGTTATATGCAGAAGGCTTCAAGTTCCCCTGGGGCTGGGAATGGCAGTTGCCCCATCTCGTGGTGGTTCTGCTGCAGATCGGCTCCTTCTTCGGGAAGATCGCTTTCTTCTGCTGGCTGCAGGTTCTCATACGCTGGACGCTGCCCCGCTTCCGCTACGACCAATTGATGCGGCTCTGCTGGACGGGGATCCTGCCCCTGGCGGTCTTCAACATCATCATCACGGGCCTGGTCATCATGTGGCTCAAGTAAATTAGACAAACCGAACGGACGATACGGAATACAACTATGGCGGACATCGATTATCACAACTTGCATGTCGACTTCAAAACCTCGGAACAGAAGGTCGACATGGGCTTGTGGGAGAAGATTTACTATCCCGAAGTGATCCGGGGACTCTGGATTACTACGAAGCATTTCGTGCGCAACATGGGCGTGCACATCGCCCACGTCTTCGGCCTGGCCAGGGACAAGCGGGGCGCGGTCACCTATCAGTACCCGGAAGAACGTCGCCCCATTCACCACCGCTACCGGGGCCGCCACCGGCTGACCAAGAAACCTGACGGCTCGGAGCGCTGCACGGCCTGCATGCTCTGCGAAACCGTCTGTCCGACCGATTGCATCTACATCATCCCCGAAGAACACCCCGATCTGACCGTGGAGAAACACCCGGCGAGCTACGAGATCGACATTCTGCGCTGCTGCTTCTGCGGCTACTGCGTGGAAGCCTGCCCCTGCGACGCCATCCGCATGGACACTCAGGTCGTCGAAATCGCCGACTGGGACCGCACCCGCATGGTATATAACAAGGAGTACCTGATGGCGGATATCGAAGGCCCCGGGGCTCCGCCGGCGGACGATCCCCCGCAGTGGTGGCTGAAATAGTAATCCATTTGTAAGTATATTAGCGAGACCTTTAACGGCATAATTTATGATCCTTGGTGCCCACGTCTCCGCCGCCGGAGGAGTTCAAAACGCTCCCCTGAACGGTCAGAAAATAGGTTGTGACGCTATCCAGTTGTTCGCCAAGAACCAAACTCAGTGGCAGGCCAAGCCCTACACGCCAGAGAACATCGAAGGATTCAAGAAGAATCTTTTGGCATCGGGCATCGGACCGGTGGTCATCCATGACTCATACCTGATCAACCTGTGCGCCACCAACCCGGAAAACCTCAATAAATCGATCGAAGCCTTTATCGACGAACTGGAGCGGGCGGAATCGCTGGGAGTACCTTACGTGGTGACCCATCCGGGATCGCACCTTAAGAAAGGAGAAGATTGGGGCATCGCCAGGATCGCCGAGAGTCTCAACCTGATCCACCAGCGCACCCCGGGATTCAGCGCGATGACCCTGCTGGAAACCACGGCCGGCCAGGGTACCAACCTGGGATACACCTTCGAGCAGATCGCCGCCATGCGGGAGAAGGTAGAGGCCAAGGAACGGATCGGCGTCTGTGCCGATACCTGCCACATGTTCGCGGCGGGATACGACCTCACCAACCGCTCTGGCTATGAAGAGACCTGGAAACGCTTCGGGGATGTAATCGGCTTCGAGAACCTGAAAGCCTTCCACCTGAACGACTCTAAAAAGCCGCACGGCAGCCGCGTTGACCGTCACGAACATATCGGCGAGGGGCACATCGGCGTCGAGCTGTTCCGCTGGCTGCTGACCGATCCCCGCTTCGCCGAGACGCCCGGATTGCTGGAGACGCCCGGGGACGAGGCCGCTTTCGTGCAGAACCTGACCCTGTTGCGTTCTCTGGTGTGACTCCGTTATGCCTTCCCCCGATGACATTCGCGCCCTCCTGCAGGGAACTCTCGACGCCATAGACGACGCCGTTAAGATCGTCTCACCGGATTACGACATCCTCTACATCAACCGTGCCGCCGAAGCTCAAGCCGCCAAGAAATGCGATGCGGTTACGGGTAAAACGTGCTATAAAGAGCTGCGCGGCCGGATCGATCCGTGTCCCTTCTGCGTGCTACGTTCGGTGATCGAAAAGGGCCGCTCTGAACAGGTCGAATACACCTCCGATGACAATAAAGGAAACCGGCGCATCTACCGGCAGCATGTGTACGAGCTTAAAAACGAGCGAGGGATTTTGATCGGGGTAGTAGAGGTTACCCGGGATGTCACCGAGCAACGGGCTATGGAACGGCAGCTTTACCAGCGGGAGAAACTGGCGGCAATGGGGCAGCTCTCCGCATCT
>JALGZU010000490.1 GCA_025774735.1 candidate division LCP-89 bacterium
CAGTACTGTAGCTGATATAATAGTGGAGGGAGATTATGTCTATATCGCCTGCTCGCTGTGGGGAATAAAAATCGTGAATGTTTCCAATCCTGCCAATCCCTACGAAGTTGGGAAGTATGTGACCAGAGGGCAGGGTGCGCAGGGAATCGACGCCATTGGGGAATACGCTTTTTTACCGGATGATGAATTCTTTCATATTTTCAACTGCAGCGCCGCCATCGGAAATGTTGACCCGCTGGAGCTGTCAATTGAACCGTACAATCCACCGGTAATTATTCCCCCGGGCGGCGGTGAATTTCAGTTTGGGGTTGCAGTGGAAAATCCCAATACTGTATCCTTGGGTTTCGATTTGTGGGGGCAGATAGATTTGCCGGTTGGAGGTTCGATTGAAACCTTCTTTGTTGAGGAATTCCAGTTGGGAAGCGGAAATTCGAACACCTGGCACTACGAACAGTCTATCCCTTTCAACGCACCTCCGGGAATTTATACATATTATGCCTATATTGGCGAATATCCCTGGGATGTGGCCGTGCTTGATTCATTCATGTTTGAAAAGGAAGGTGCTGAGGGTGTAGACTATATAGTAAATCCGGGGGGTTGGCCTTGCCGGGAAATTTTCGATGTTGTAATGTTTGAAACCGTATCTGCGCCTATCATGGCTAACAAATCGATAAGGTCGCATCCCAATCCATTCAATGCTGCTACCGTGATCAGCTTCGCCCTGCCCGAAGCCGCCAGAGTGATCCTGACCGTTTACGACGTTTCCGGCCGCCTGGTGAATGAATTGGTTAATGGAATGCGGCCTGCGGGCACTCATGAGGTGGCATTTGATGGGACAGATCTGGCGTCGGGGATATACATCTACCGGTTAGAAGCCGGGGATTACAGGGCCATAAAAAAGGTGGTGCTGGTGAAGTGATGGATGCATAGCGCTCCATCAAGATGATTATAAAAAATTTTATTTTACCGCGAGATCTTGACTTTTGGTGTACGAATAACTATATTTGAGTGTTGTTTTTCTTACAACACCGTTTGGAGGCGATATGTTTCGGATATATTCGATAGTCTGCTTTTCTCTGGCAATCCTGTGTGGAGCGCTGACAGCAAATGCTGATGCGCCGAGAGAACCGCTGCTGCTGGATGACGTTGCCCCGAACATTGGACCCATCAACTATCCGCCGCTCGACGATCCCTGGGATATAATCTTTGATTTCAACGCCGGTCAAATCTGCAATGACAGCCAATTGTTAGGTTGTGAGTTTGCTGGGGGCATGTTCTACATCACCGGCGGCAACAGCGGTGGCGAACCGAATCAGGTCTACGTCTGCAATCCCGACGGCACTCTGAACTTTCAGTTCGATCAGTGGAGCTCCGCCGGTTGGGGGTGGCGCGACCTGGTTTATGATGGAGATTACATCTACGGGTCGGATGACTATGTTATCGACGCTTTTGACCTGGAAGGCAATCCCGTTCCCGAGATGAACATCGACGGGCCCATTTCTCCCAACCGGGCACTGGCCTATGATCCGGTCACCGATACCTTCTGGACGCAGTCCTTTGCCGGTCCGCTCTACAACTTCGACCGAGAGGGCAACGTCATTTGGACGGGCACCAGCGGTGTGTCGGGTGCTTATGGAGCTGCCTGGGATAATTGGGACTACAGCCCTTGGTTGTGGATCTTCGACCAGACCGGTTACCCGGCTGCTACCATCCACCAGTATGATCCGTACAATCACTCACTGACCGGGATCAGCCACACACTCCAACCTGTTATACCTATAGATATAGTCGCCGGTGGTCTGGCCATGACCGACGAATTCCATCCGTGGTTTGTCACGTTTGTTTGCGTAACTCAGGCCTCTCCGGATGACATAGTCTGTGCAATAGAAATGTACGGAGTACCTCCCCTGGCTACTCCCGCGGCTCCGGAGAACTTTGTCGTAACGCCCGATTCGAGCGGAGGCTTGAGTGCGGATCTTTCCTGGACCAATCCAACGTTCACTGTAGGAGGGGATTCTCTTACAACAATCACCTCCATCGAGATCATCCGTGATTACCTCAATATTATGACTCTATATGGCAGCTATCCCGGTGATTCCATGTCTTTTTTCGATATCGTGCCTGACGTTTGCATGTACGAATATACCGTCTATTGTAACAACTCCTATGGCAGCGGTCTTCCGGCGGTCCAATCCGCCTGGATCGGCCTGGATGTCCCTGCAGGCGTCGAGAATATATATGGACACAGCATCGGCCCCTGGATGGACGTCGAGCTGTTCTGGCATAATTCGACGACCGGCGCACATGGCGGGTACTTTCCACCGGGAAGCATTGATGGGTATATCATCAACCGTTACGGATCCGATCCCGGAACTTTCAATGTAAACGGCTTAGCTCACTACTTCTATGACAGCACAACCACGATGGCTGGGTACTACGAATACGGCGTTATCCCTTATAACTCTTCAGGCAATGGTCCTGAAGTCATCAGTAACACCTTCTACGTCGGTTCAATCCAGTTCGAACAGATCCCCTATGACTGGATCGAGGTCAACCCGAAC
>JALGZU010000491.1 GCA_025774735.1 candidate division LCP-89 bacterium
CTGAACGCAGTGAAGGATCTCAGAGATTCTTCGCTTCGCTCAGAATGACCCATCATGGGGGGCGAATACAAGATTCGCCCCTACGACCGAAAATGAGGGGGAATAACAAGGGCGTACACGCGGTTGCGCCCCTACAACGCATTCACCAGAATGGGCGGGGAGACCCCGCCCCTACAATATAGGGCAACCACGGGGGGTTGCCTCTACGACTGAATGGGCGGAGGGAAGGAAAAGGGCGTGCGGGAGTGGTGCGCGTCTGGCTCCTCTGGATCCCTGCGTACGCAGGGATGACAGTGGCGGGGGACAAGCCCCCGCGCTACCTCTTATTTAATCGTTATTACCCTTTGCGATGAGGTATATTGCGGCGTTTCCAGCCTTATGATGTAAAGACCGGAAGAGTATTGCGAGGCGTTCCAGATGTAATTGTGAGTGCCGGGCATCTGGAGGCCGGATGCGAGGGTGGTAACCTTGGCTCCTAAGATATTGTAAACAGCAACCGTTGCCTCCTGCGGTGCAGGCAGCGAGAAGCTGATCCAGGTGACCGGATTGGCGGGATTGGGGCCGATGCTGAAGTCTAATTTGGGATAAGGAATATCAGGTCTCCTTGGCCCCACCTCGTTCTGGCCGGTGACATTGCGGAAGAACATGATACCGCCACAGGCGTCGCCGATGAAGAGGTCGAGGTCAGTGTCAGAATCAACGTCAGATAAAGTAGGTCTATATATGAAGTCGATGGAATAATCGAAAAACTGCTCCGTTTCCAGGTTCATGTTGGGTACTTGGGGAGTGCCGATATTCCGGTAGAAATACAGGTTGTTCTGCACGGGACTCTGCATCAGCATATCAAAATCCCCATCATCATCGAGGTCACCGAAAGTGAATCCCATGTGACTACCGGTCTGGATGCCCTGCCATTGCGAATCCACATACGTGAAATTGGGAGTTAAAGAGTCCCCGATGTTTTGATAGTAGAAGAAATGCCCTTCATCGTCGGAAATAAACAGATCATAATCATTGTCGGCGTCAATGTCGGTTAATACCGGGAGAGTAATGACGAAAAAGGAATTATTGCTGATATAATTAGGATTATAAAGGACCATCTGCGGTTCCTGAGGCGTGCCGATGTTGATGTAAAGCGCTACGGACGGCGGGCCCGGAATGGCTCCCTCACCGCAGAAGAGATCCTGATCGCCATCGGCATCAATGTCCACGAAAAATGGCTGAATCGAGTTCTGGGCTATCCCTTGCCATCCCTCCTCGATAAATAGTAAATAGGGATTTCCTGCCGAGCCGGTGTTTTCAAAGTAATGCAACACACTGGAGGCATCGGCTATAAAATCGAGTGCGTTGTCGCCATTTATATCTACCAGCTGTGGAGTAGATTTCGAATAACAAAGATCTAAAGTTAGATAATTGTCAGTCTTCAGCTCAAACTGAGGGATCAGGGGTGAACCGGTGTTTTCGTAGTAAAATGGACCGTATGTTTCTTCTCCAATAAACAGATCGTAATCCTCATCACCGTCAATGTCGGCGAATTCAGGGGAGGCGTGGTCACCCACGTCTATACCGGCGAAAAGGTTGGTCTGATAAGTAAAGTTATAGGTAGCTGAATCGCCTTCATTGAGATAGAACCAGATATTGCCAATTTCATCGCCAATGAATAAGTCTAAATCGTTGTCGGCATCGATATCGGAGAATGTTGGATCCGCGTAACCGCCAACATCAATGCCCAACCATAAATCATCTTCCAGGTTAAATGAAAAGCTATCTGGCGTACCAATATTGCGGTATAGCTGCAAGTGCCCCTGGTATTCACCGCCGATCAAATCACCGTCGCCATCAGAATCAATATCGAAGACAGCAACATGATAACCAAAGATCCAGTTCCCACTGGTGTCAAATAATTGTTCGCGAGGAGAATCAAAGTCAGGTTCAGCCGGTGTACCAATATTTCTGATAAATGTCACAAAACCACAACCAATTAGTGCATCTAAATCCCCATCATCGTCCATATCGAAAAATTCTGGATTGGTACGGCTTTCGTTATCAAAAGCTCTGAGTGAATCGCTGAGACTGCCTTCCCAGTCGTAATCCGGTGTAGTTACGCTACCGCAATTTCTAACGAAAGGGACGGGTAATCCCAAATACTCTCCAACGAATAGATCTAAATCGGCGTCTGCATCGATATCCACAAAATCTGGAGCGCTCTCTGTCAATCCCCCCGCCCATGGCGCAAATAGCTGCCATCTATCGATTTCAACAGGGATCGTATCAACCTCCTGTTGAAACTCGAACTCGTGGGCGAAGACCAGAACAGGCAACACCAGAACTAATAACAGAACCCTCATTACAGATCCCCAAAAACTATCCTATCCTGAAATATACACCCAAAATCCCGCAAAATCAAGCAAAAAGATCCGGCTGACCAAATATTTTTGAAAATCTCCCGCCTTCAAAAAATCTCAAAAAAACCGTACTTACCCCTTGACAAGTGCACATTTGTTTAGTATATTATAGGTGAACAAATTTTCAGGTGTTGTGTAATCGTCTGAATCACA
>JALGZU010000492.1 GCA_025774735.1 candidate division LCP-89 bacterium
TTTGACTTCGGTCACCCGCCGGGGTTCCTTGATCACGGCGACCTGATTTTTGGTCAGTTTCATTACTTTGGCCGCCGCATCGAACTGTTTCAGGGCATTTTCGAAGGCGGACGGTACCACGGGCCCCATCATGGTGCCCATGTGTTTGGGTGGATATTTTTTCTTCGGCATTTTTGGTTATGGTTTAAAGAGCGTTTGGTCTGGTGTATATCACTTCGATTGGGATAAATTTAAAGAATAAAAACTCCTTTGTCAAGAATAGAGAGAGAATTAGTGCGAGAATTTACCAGGGGTTTTCACATTCCCCTTGACATTGATACCCGGGAAGGTTATATTTGATGAGATGCTGTCATCCAACCAAAAATCGGCCCTGAAGAGCCTGGCGGTCATCCTCACCCTTGCCGTACTGACCCGTTTCATCGATCTGGGGTACAAAACCTTCTGGTTCGACGAAGGCACGGCGGTCTTCGTGGCGCGCGGCTTGATTCAGGAATACTTCCATCCTCCAGGCTATTTCGCCATCGTGCGCCTGGTGACAGGCCTGTTCGGAGAATCGGAATACGCTTACCGCCTGACTGCGGCCCTCTTCGGATGGCTGACCGTGTTGTTCGTATATTTCACTGCCCAGCAGATTTTTCGGACATCCGGGAATAGGTTCAGCCTGGCTGCCCTGGCGGGGCTGCTCGCCGCCGTCAGTCCCTATATGATTTCTGTTTCCCAGGAGAACCGCACCTACTCCCTGCTTGCTTTCGTGGCCATAAGTTCAACGTTCTTTCTGTTGAAAGCGCTGGAGGAGGATGCCAGGCGAGCCTGGAGATGGTGGTTGGCCTACACGGTGGTGCTGACATGCGGGGCCTACTGCCACATCTTCGCCTTTACCCTGCTGCTGAGCGGAAACTGTTATTTCTTAGGTTTGAAGCTCTTCCGCAAGCACCGCGTCCATTACCTGCGCTATCTCTTGGTCCAGGCGATCACCTTTCTGCTCTACTTGCCCCAACTCATCACAACCATCAACCAGGTATCGGTGCGGGGTTATACCCTCATACAGAATATTCACAGCCTGGGATTGAAATATTACCTCATCGGGCTTTGCCGTACGCTGTATCGTTATGCAGCCGGAGTCCTTTTCGATGCTCCAGGATCCCGGTTTTTCGACACTCTGCAGCGCGATCCTTTCACCGCGGGGATGGGATTGGCGGGCAATTTACTCGTCGGTCTGGCTATGGTTCTAACGGTCTGGGGGCTGGTTCGCTTCTACAAAAACAGGGAGAATTCCGACTTGCTCATTTTCTTCGCTGCTTTTGGTGCAGTACCGCTGGTCGCGTCGCTGACCATCGACGATGCACTGCCGCGACAGTTGTCGCACGTCGCTCCCTATTTCGTTCTCGCGTTGAGTGCAGGGATCGGAGCTTTAGGCGATCGATTCCGGCGATCAGCCATCGTCCTTATCCTGTTAGGCAGTCTCGCCCTGTATATCCCATACTCACTGTCCGATACGTTTACGTTCTCAACTGCGCGATGGAAGCATATCTCCGAATATTTGAACGATCATGTCGGCGAAGAGGAGCTGGTTTACGTCAATGCGGGGACCAGGGAGGGCTATTACACTTTGAAGTATTACGGCTGCCGATGCGAGCTCAAGTTTCCCGGCAGAAAGCACATGGCCGAAGGGATGGCCGTTCGCTACTACCGGGATAAGACCGGTCAGATACACCTGCAAACGGATTCTGAACTGGCGGAAGCATTTTTCCTCGAGTACGATTACGCTCGGATCTGGTTTATCAACTATGAATATTCCCGAACTGACCTGGTCATGATTATGAACGCACAGCGCGTCCAGGGTGATTTTGGGGCGGGAGTCGAAGTCGTTGTGGTGGATAATCCGTTTATCTCGCCGTGATAGTACTCCTATACTCAATACCAACAAAAAACGGAAGCAATTGCTTCCGTTTCTCTATTGAAGACAAGTAAATTATTTCTATAAATTTATCCTTCGAAAATCGATTTCTCGTAGGCTTGAAACCATTGCTCGGGATTCTGCAGGTAAGAGAGCGTCTCGGAAAGCATCTGGTAGTGATAGCTTTCGAAGTGAAACAGCCAGTCAAAGAATTTCCTGGAACGCTCGAACGAAGTGACATCGCGACGCTCTTTGTAGTAATTAGCCGCTTTCGTTTCGAGATCCATGGCGTGCCGGTAAACCTCCAGGATGCCGGTATCAGGGGGAACGTTCCGTTTGATGTCTCTCTGCGCTTCCTCGAAGATGGTCTTCAATTTTTTGCGGTGATCGCCGGGGGATTCAGGCAACTCCACGTCTGCCCCTTCCGGGTTCTCTTTCATGGAACTGTGAAACTGATTGATCAGATTAATATGTTCCTTCTCGTCCTCGGCCAGGGTGGCGAAGAACTTTTTGGCCACCAGGTGATCGGTCCGCTCGGAGGCATCCCGATAGTAGCTGTAACCGTCCTCTTCGGTCTTCAACGAGTACTGCAGTGCTTCCAACTCTTCGGCAAGGGCTTTTTGATCTATCAAAGCAACCTCCACGCTCAAGTCTTTATCG
>JALGZU010000493.1 GCA_025774735.1 candidate division LCP-89 bacterium
CCCTAAGGCTCGCAGCTGTTCGAGATGGACATCATCGAGGCTTGCTTCTTCACTTGCGGGTATCAGGGCTCCTAGGCTGTCGCAGTAGTCTCGAAACGTCACCAGACGGGCTGACATCTCCCCCACTACTTCGAAAAGACTGTCTGCCAGGTTTACCCGTTCCTCGGGATCCATCGATAAGTCAAAGAGGGAAACCTGGTGATTCGTTCCCGGACTTTTTTCGATGCCCCGAATCAATTTGTATTCATCTTCGATCACGGCTGATATCATTTTGAAAGCGCACGGTTCCCGGGAAGGCTGGACCTCGCCAAAATAGCGCCTCTTGGAGATCCTATAGGATTCATCATCTCCTGCGATCAGGGGGAGCAGAGAAACACCTTCCAAAGCCTCTGGAGAATCAATTCCAAGGTAATCATACAGAGCCGGCGCCAGATCCAGAAGGTCCACGCGTTGCTTTATGGTCTGTCCCGCGCCTCTGCCATCGGGAAAGATGATGATTAAGGGAACATGCAGCAACTCCTGGTACATTGTATGTCCATGATCCAAGAAGCCGTGGTCGAATAGTTCATCCCCATGGTCAGCCGCAATGATAACCAGTGTGTTCTCCCACAGATTTGTCTCATCCAGAATATGGAATAGATCCTTCAGCTTTGAATCTATCTGCCGTATCTCATCATCGTATCGATTCACCAGAGTCCGATGCAGGGAATCGTAATTCTCAGGTACGTCTTCGAACGAGAGGAGCTTTCTATAGGATTTCAAATCCTCGCCGGTAAGATAATCACCTGCGCTGTAATGACGTTTAATGGGATAATATGGAAAGTGCGGCTCCATATAGTGAAGGTAAAGGAAAAACCGCTTATCATTATGCCTCTTAAGCCAGGGAATGATGCACTTGTTGATGGAATGCGCGTCGCCGTAAGCCTGTGTGCCACCAATGAATCCAAGTTGATAAAAAAACTCCCTGGCTCCAGAATAATTATTGCTTAAAACGATTTTAGGTCTCAACAATTGCTTATATTTATGTCCCGGAAGGTAAGTAAAATCGTCAAAGCCCTGGTCGAAGTTATAATCAGGGGACATAAAGCGGTTGCCGCTTAAACCTTTAGTGAAGTATCCGTGTCCGCGTAAAACTTCGGGAAGGGTCGATACGAGTAAAGACACAGGATCGAACGGCTCGTTCATTCCATTGGTGCTGGGGTATCTACTAGTAAATATTGAAGCTACGGACTGCTTGGTACAAGCTGATACCGCTAAGGCATTGTCGAAGACCACTCCCTTTTTCCTGTATTCAGAAATCCAGTAGGTTGTCTCGCGGTCGTATCCAGAGAGACTCATGTGGTCGAAACGCAGGGCGTCGATGACTATAAAAAGGACGTTGGGAATGGTATTTTCAGCACTTATGGCGGCAGATGGAACAGGAATATTCCCCGGCCGGGAATACACATACTGTCCCAAGACCGGTGTACCAATAAGCAATAAAAGCCCGATAGCTGCAAATTTATGATTAAATCCACGAATTCCTTTTATCCTATCAACCGCAGTCTTCGTAAGTATAAAAATTCCCAGTGAAAACAGCAACGCCAAGATTGGCCACAATGGGACTGAGGAAGAAACTCTGGCAGCAGCGATCGGATCGCAGCGGATCTTAACAATGATAATCACGAAAACGGTCAACATAGCACCTAAAGCAATCAGCCGCACGTCCTTCACACCCGGTTCGAGTCCTCTTCCTCTCTTCAACAGCTTAAATATCAAGAAAAACGCAATTAAAACAACCAATCCCCAACTCAGGAAGATGATTATCTTCATGGTGAAATCCTTATAGAAAAGGACATCATCAACGGCATCGTAGCCTATATAAAAAACCGTAAAGGCGCTTAGCCACATGAATATCGTTCCCAAACTGAGTACATTGAAACGGTTAAATCGCCAGCTAATGGTGGAAAAAAGAGCCGCAATGAGAAATCCCAGTAAAGCAAAAACGCCAGTATACAATATCAATGATGCACCAATCTGTATGAAGCTAAACTCCATCTGGTTGATGAAGAGTGCCACCATATCCTCGAGGAACAAAACTACCAATCCATAGAAGATGCCGCATGAAATACCGGTTTTGAGATTGCTCCGTAGCATTTTTATCCTCTTACAAGATTGGTTGAAGGAGGGTGATTAGTATTCGAAATTTCAAAGGGATCGAAAGAGATCTGTTTCTATAGCGTTCTTATTCATGCCGAACCGGAATTCCGCCGGAATACTCCCTCAGATACGCCGTAATCGAACCGATCAGCACCTTGGTTTTCATCTGAACCGGGAGACGGCGTTCGTCGTCTGTAAACCAGAGGAAGATCCGTCCCGTGGATTTGAAAATCCCGGCAGATTCCAGCACCGGCTCGACCTTGATGCAGTCAAACTTGCCCGCCGGTGTTTCGACCGTCTCCCTCCCCATGATATCGATGCGCAGCGGGTAGGTTTTGCGGATGTCGTGCACGTAGATGTAGATGGATTTACCCACCTTGACGTCCTGCAGGCGGAAGTAAAAGAGCGCGGAGATGG
>JALGZU010000079.1 GCA_025774735.1 candidate division LCP-89 bacterium
AGCCCTGTTTCACGTCGAGGAGGCTGATGACCTGCGCGACTCACTCGATCGGAGCAATTGGGATCTCATCCTGGCGGACTGCACGGCACAGCACCTGGATTGCGCCAAAGCCCTCTCGATCTTGAAAACATCCGGTCGTGATGTCCCCTTCATCGTCGTATCCGAAAGTACCGATCCGCACAAAGCTATGGAGGTGATGCGCACCGGAGCGTATGACTGCATCTCAAAGGAGAATTTAGCCCTATTGGCTCAAACCGTAGACCGGGTCCTGAAAGAGGCTGAGTTCCACTACGAACACCGGCTCGCCGAAGAGACGCTGCAGTTCACCCAGTTCGCTGTTGACCACATTGCGGACGCGGCATTCTGGATGGGGGAGGATGGGAGGTTCATCTATGTCAATGATGCCGCCTGCCGCAATCTCGGTTACAGCAGAGAGGAACTGTTGGCGATGACGGTTCATGATATCGATCCCGATTTCCCTCCGAAAGTGTGGCAAGACCATTGGGAAGATCTGGAGAAAAATGGTTCAGATACATTCGAATCCCATCACCGGACGAAGCAAGGCAAGGTCATCCCTGTCGAGATCTCCGCGAACCATATCAAATTTGGTGACCGGGGATTTAATTGCGCATTCGCCCGGAATATCACGGAGCGGCTTCTGGCCGAAGAAGCCCTAAAAAGCAGCGAAGGTCGATTCAGCAACCTCGCGGAAAGCTCGCCGAATATGATCTTCATCAATTTCAAAGGCAGGATCATTTACGCCAACCGGAAATGCGAAGAGATCATGGGATTCACCCGGGAGGAATTCTATGCCCCCAATTTCGACTTTTTGACCCTGATCAAACCGGAGCATCGTGAGAAGGTCGAGGAGAATTTCAAGGCGCACATGAAGGGTGAAGAAGTCCCGCCCTACGACTACGCAATCACCACCAAGGCGGGTGAAAACATCGAAGCCCTTATTACTACGAGTTTGATCGACTACGAGGGTGAGAAGGCGATCCTCGGAGTCGTCACCGACGTCACAGAACGCAAACGGATTGAGGAAGCGCTGCGAGAATCTGAAGAGAAATATTCCACTCTGGTTGAAAAGGCGAAGGACGCGGTGGTGCTGGTCCAGGATGGACAAGTGATTTTCGCCAACAGCGCTACGACCGAAATTTTCGGCTACACCATGGAAGACTTGGAAGGGCGTCCCTTCATTGACTTTATCGCCCCGGAAGATAGAGAGACCTTAGGAGAAATCTATCAATTGCGCCTTCAGGGCGGTGATGCCCCCGCTGTCTATGAAGCCGGGATTATCTGCAAAGACGGTACGAAGAAAGATGTTGAAATTTCGGGTGTCATAATCCAATACAAGGGTAAACCGGCGGACATGGGTATCGTCCGCGATATTACTACCCGGAAACAGATCGAGGAGGTGGTTAAGGAGTCCGAGGCGAAATACCAGGATCTCTATGATAACGCACCAGATTTGTTTG
Organism: candidate division LCP-89 bacterium; assembly: GCA_025774735.1. Next base: position 1,479 of record JALGZU010000079.1, read on the forward strand.
TGTCTGTTGATGCCAAAACGGCTCGTATCCGCGAATGCAATAAAACCTTTGCAACCGTCACGGGATACTCAAAAGAGGAGATCATAGGACGTCCCGTTCTGGAGTTATATCATCCGGATTCCCAGGAAGAAGCCAGAAAAGCGTTTGAAACCTTCCTGGAGTGCGGTGAAGTTCACGACAAGGAGCTTCAGCTTCAGAAAAAAAACGGCACGATCGTCGATGTCAGCCTCAACGTCTCCGCCATCCGGGATGAACAGGGCAACATCCTGCACAGTAGATCCGTTCTGCGCGATATCAGTGAATGGAAAAGGACCGAGGATGCTTTACGCGAATCCGAGACGAAATATGAGGATCTGGTCGAGCGGGCCATGGACGGTGTGACCGTTGTTCAAAATGGAAAAGTCGTCTTTGCCAATAGCGCGCTCCTGCGGATTGTGGGCTATACTTTTGAAGAGCTGGCATCCGAACCGTTCATTGAAAAAGTCGTAGAGGAATGTAGAAAGGATGTCATCGAGGCATACACATCACGGATAAATGGTGAAGCTGCTCCAGCCATCTATGAGACGAAGGTTATCTGCAAGGATGGAACCATAAAAGAGGTAGAAATATCGGCGGCTCTGGGGCAATATAACGGCGAACTGGCTGATGTCGCCATCGTGAGGGACATTACTGAACGGAAACAGGCCCAGCAGAAACTCCACCAGTACATGACCGAACTGGAAAGCTTCAACCGCATGGCTGTGGGACGCGAATTACGGATGATCGAACTCAAGCAGGAAGTTAACAACCTTCTGGCTGAATTTGGGCGGGAAGAGAAGTACCGGATTTTGGAGAAAACAGAGAGTGCGGAGCCGGTCTGATCGAACCGGGAGGGTAAATATAACGAGACACGAGGATAGCTTAGAAATGACCCACCTTGAAGAGACATCGACCATCGACCCTCGGATGAAAATCACAGGAGTGGTTTTAAAAATAGTCGCCCTGATTTTCATCACCGAGATTGCCATCATGACCGCCTTGAATGCTATAGGTCTGGACAGATCTCTGTCAATTTTCATTGATCCCCTATTGCTGGCCGTTCTGACGATGCCTCTGCTCTGCAGGTTTGTAGTGAAGCCGCTCAGAGAGATCATCAGGCAGCAGCAGGCCACCGTTGATGCACTGATGACCGGTGAGAAGAAATATCGGGAGTTGACCGACCAGTTGCCTCAGACGGTCTTTGAGTTGGACCTCAAGGGGAATTTTACGTATTCGAACCGGCACGGTTTCGAAGCTTCAGGGTATACTCAGACGGATGTAGATGAGGGATTAAATGTTTACGAATTGCTGAGCCCCGAAGATCAGAAAACAGCGAAACATAACCTGACCAGAACACTGAGAGGAGAACTGTTCATCGCTACCGAGTACACAATCGTCCGGAAAGATAAAACACGATATCCCGTTTTAATTTATTCCCACCCGATCCTCCGGTCGGGAAAACCGGCAGGCATCAGGGGGATAGCGGTCGACATTTCGGACCGTAAAAAAGCCGAGAAAGATCTGCAGAACACCATTGCCGAGCTGGAACGCTTCAATAAGATGGCTGTGGGGCGCGAATTAAAGATGGTCGAACTGAAGCGGGAAGTCAACGCCCTGCAAGTCGAACTCGGCAGAACTGAAAAATATCAGGTTACCGATTGCACCGAGGTACAGGAACGGATCTAGATGATGACGACAATGAAAAGAGAGAAAATCAGGCATCGTATCCTTTTCCCAGTAGGATTTGCCCTGCTGACGATTCTCGCAGGTGCTGTCGGGGGATTCTACATTTACGTCCAGAGCGATATCAACCAGGATGTGAAGAGCAACCTCAACGGCATGTTGCGCATGTTGGATATGGAGTTTGAAGAGGACGCCGAATTGTTCAGCGGGCTGTTTCACACCATCTGGTGGGAAGAGAACGTGGTGAAAGCCTGGGCGGCGGGGGATCGAGCTAAGCTGCTGCAATCCACTTCTCCGTTCTATAAAAATTTACGATCGGAATATCATGTAACTCATCTTTCCTTTCATAGTTTAGACAAGGTGAACTTTTTAAGAGTTCACTCTCCGGAAAAATACGGGGATGTCATTAACAGATACACCCTCAATCAAGCCGTCGATAAGAAGCAATTAACGCACGGGACAGAGGTCGATTCCAGCGGAGCCTTCGCGCTGCGTGTCGTTCGTCCCTGGTACTCGAATGGTGAGCTGGTCGGCTACGTGGAACTCGGCAAGGAGATTGGAAAGACCCTGAAGGAATTGAAGGAGGTATTGGGCTTAGATCTCTTCTTGGTTCTGAACAAGATTCACACTAACCGAACGAATTGGAACTCCAGGCAGGAGACTGAGGGCAGCATAGGTAATTGGGATCAGTTCGAAAATTTCGTCCTCGCATATCAGACTATGCCAGGATTGCCCCCCAAGCTGGAGGAGAATCTTGCCGGAATTGCTTCTTTCGATGGAAATGATCAGGCTCCACCGCTGCTGAAATTCAAATATCAGGGGCAGTATTACCGAGCGGGATTCCTGCCCCTATTTGATGCCGGCCGAAATAATATCGGTGAAATTATTGTGTTGAATGATGTCACCGAACGCGAAGAGGCCTTACAAGCCCTATCGATATTCTTGGCCGCCGCCGTCATTATCATTGGAGGGATTCTTTTCGTCATTTTCTGGTTTTTCCTGGGGCACATTGAGCGAAATCTCATCTTGGCACACGATGAACTCCGGGATAAAATCGAGGAGCGGAAACAGACGTCACTGTTGCTGACGGCAAATCAGGCCGACCTTGAAAATGAGATTATACAGCGTCGCAAAGCGGAAGAGCAACTCGCTTCTCAGCTTGAAGAACTCGAAAGAGCCAGAAAAGCTACCCAGAACATGATGGAAGATGCTTTCCTTGCCCGGGAGAATGTTGAAGAGGCGAATAAATTTCTCAAGAAGGAGATTGCGGACCGCGAACAAGCGGAACAGGCTCTGAAGGAATCGCAGCAGAAACTTTCCCTGCACATCCAGCAGACCCCGTTGGGGGTGATCGAGTGGGACCTGGATTTTCGCGTCACCGAATGGAATCATGCGGCCGAAGAGATCTTCGGCTATAGCAAGGATGAAGCTATCGGTTGCCACGCGAATGATCTGATGGTTCCTGAATCCGCGCGGGAACATGTCGATCAGATCTGGGCCGATCTTCTGAAAAAAAGAGGGGGGACTCGCAGCACCAATGAGAATTTTACGAAATACGGAAAGACCAAACTTTGTGACTGGTACAATACACCGCTGGTCGACCACGATGGCAGGGTCATCGGAGTCGCTTCTCTGGTGGAGGACGTAACAGAACGTAAGCAGGCGGAAGAGGAGATCAAAAGGAACGAGGAACTGCTGAAGACTACGGTAGAATCGACCGCTGATGGTATCTTCGTGGTGGATTCGAACGGCCAGGTTATCCTCGCTAATGAACGCTTCGCTCAAATGTGGCGAATCCCCGATGACCTTCTCCGGACAAGGGACAATAACGCCCTGCTCGATTATGTTCTCGATCAATTGATTGAGCCTGAAGTGTTTCTTTCCAAAGTGCGGGAATTGTATCAGACGGGGCAGGAAGATACCGATATTTTAGAGTTCCAGGATGGTCGTGTATTTGAACGCTATTCGTGTCCGTTGATTCGGGAAAATGAGATCACCGGTCGTGTGTCTAATTTCAGGGACATTACGGATAACAAAAAAGCCGAAATGGCGCTCCGGGATTCCGAGGAGAAATACCGGTCCATCATCCAACAATCGAATGACGCCATCTATTTGCTGAGCGGCGATAAATTTAAAATAATCAACAAGCGCTTTACTGAGATGCTGGGGGTAACCCAGGAGGAAGCCAACAGCCCTGAGTTCAACTTCATGGATCTGGTGGCGCCGGAGAGCTACCCCATCATCGAGGAGCGTCAGCGTATGGTAGAGGAGGGGCGTGAACCTCCAAACCAGTACGAGTTTAAAGGACTCACCAAGGATGGCACGCCGGTAGAACTTGAAGCATCAGTGAGCTACCTGGAGTACGAGGGTGAAATGGCGACCCACGGCATCCTGCGCGATTTGACGACTCGCAAGCGATCCGAAGAGGCGCTCAGGAAGGCGGATCAACTTAAAGAACGCCTCTTAGCTACCGCCGCCACAGCCATCTTCACCGTCGATGCCGACAGGAACATCACCAGCGTCAACGAGGAACTCTGTAGCGTGACGGGATTCAGCGAGAAGGAGCTGATCGGACAGCACTGCCATATCTTAAAGGGGGAGCCCTGTCTGGAGAGGTGTAATCTATTCGATCACAATCTGAGCGAGCCCATCACTCGTGAACAGTGCTTGATCCGGGCAAAGGATGGACACAAACTGATCGTGCTAAAGAATGCGGACAGAATATTTGATCAAAACGGAAACGTTACGGCGGGAATCGAATCCTTCGTAGACGTCACAGAGCTGATTCAGGCCCGGGATGCCGTGGAAGAGGCCAACCACGAACTGATCGAAATCAACCAGCAGCTCGGCAATGCTATCGACTACGCCAAAGAGATGGCCTTTCAGGCAGAGATGTCCAGCGCCGCCAAGAGTGAGTTTTTGGCCAACATGAGCCACGAGATCCGAACCCCACTGAATGGTATCCTGGGATTCGCACAGCTTCTGGTCGAGGACAAGCGCCTGAATCGTGAACAGGTGGACTACGTGAACACGATCTACAGCAGCGGTACAGAACTCTTGAGGCTTATCAACGATATCCTCGATTTCTCCAAAATCGAAGCGGGCAAACTGGAACTGGAGACGATAGATTTTGACCTGAAAACCACCGTCGAGAGCATCGCCGAACTGCTGACTCCCAAGGCGGCAGAGAAGGGTCTGGAAATGCTCTGCCGCATTGATCCTGAAGCTCCAACCCAACTGCGTGGAGATCCCGGGCGCCTCCGTCAGATTATGCTCAACCTGATAGGCAACGCCATTAAGTTCACCGAAACCGGGGCCGTTTCTCTCGAGGCGGAACTGGTTAAGAAGAGTAAAAAGCAGGCCACAATCCGGTTCCACGTGAAAGATACCGGGATCGGGATCCCCGATGACCGCCAGCAGATGATCTTCGACAGCTTTACTCAGGCGGACGGCTCCATGACCAGGAAATACGGTGGCACCGGATTGGGGCTGAGTATCTGTAAGCGTCTCATCGATCTCATGAAAGGCGAGATCAGCGTTCAGAGCGAATTGGGCCAGGGCAGTCAGTTCGCTTTTATCATAACATTCAGCCTTCAGACGGCGCGGACCTCGAGGGCCACGCCCGCCTATTTGTCCAACTTGCGCGGACTCAGGATGCTCATCGTTGATGATAACTCCCGGCATCGGGCGAGCCTTGAAAAGGCGGCGGATAGCTGGCGGATGGAAGTGACGTCGGTCCGAAATGGCAAAGGTGCACTGAAAAAGCTCCAGGCGGCACTGGCTGATGGTGCCGCCTACGATCTGCTCCTTGCGGACGCACAACTGCCCGAGATGAATGGATTCGATCTTGCTGAATTTATCAACGGTAACGCCGAGTTCAAAAATGTCAAGATCATGGTCATGACGTCCACGGGTCGGCGTGGGGACGCGGCGCGTTGCAAAAAACTGGGTGTTTCAGCGTATTTGAACAAACCGGTAGAGCCATCGGAGTTTCTGGGAGCCATCACTACGATCTACGGAAAGCAGGACGGGACCAGAAAGAGATCCTCTCTGGTGACCGGTCACTCGCTGCGAGAAAACCGTCCCTGCCTGAATATCCTGATTGCTGAGGATAACATGGTCAACCAGCGCCTGGTGGTGCGTATGCTCGAAAAACGGGGCCATCACATCATCGTTGCCAACAATGGCAAGCAGGCTCTGGATCAGTACAACAACTGCCCTGCCAGCAAGTTGGATCTGATCCTGATGGACGTGCAGATGCCGGAAATGGATGGCTTCGAGGCGACAAACGCCATCCGGAAAGTAGAAGGAAAAACTAAAACCCACCTGCCCATCATCGCCATGACCGCTCATGCCATGGCAGGAGACCGGGAACGCTGCCTGGAGGCGGGTATGGATGGTTATGTGTCCAAGCCGATACAGACTCAGGCGTTGTTCGAAGCCATCGACGAAATGGTGAGCAGGTGGCCCTGTAAAGGCGAGCCGGAATCTCGACAAAACCTGAGCACAACGGCGACTCGGCGACGCAAATCGGCGAGCAAAAAAGATTCAGTTGCAGAAGAGTCGAAACCAGCCGATAATAAAGCTAAGGCTTCTTATGAGGAGGTTTCGGGAGCCTTCAGCGATATCGAGAACGCTCTCCAGGCCCGGGACTTCAAGGCTCTTCGACGTGCGATCAAACTCATCCGCGCGTCCTGGACCGGTTCCGGGGAGCAGTCTGCCCGTGAAACCCTGGCGAAGTTGGAGCGGATGGCAAAAGGAGAGAAGTGGGACGAAGCCGGCGACCTGTTTAACTCCCTGACGGAGAGTTCAGATTGTTCGAATGTGGAAATCAGTCAACTTGAGGCCGAGGAAGTAGCATGAGAATACTGATCGCAGAAGACGAGCCCGTCTCCCGACGGCTACTCGAAACCACTCTGCGCAAATGGGGTTACGACGTCATCGTGACCTGTGACGGCCACGAAGCCCTCGAAGTGCTGCAGCAGGAAGACAGCCCCCAACTGGCCATCATCGATTGGATGATGCCGCGGATGGATGGGGTCACGGTCTGCCAGAAGATCCGGCGTCTGAATCGTTCACCTTCTGCCTATCTCATCCTTCTGACAGCCCTGGGCAATAAAGAGGACATCGTAAAAGGTCTTGAAGCTGGCGCCGACGATTACGTGACCAAACCGTTCAATCATCAAGAACTGCACGCGCGGGTCGAAGTCGGTGTACGCATCATCGAACTTCAGGACAAATTGACTTTGCGCGTCAAGGAACTGGAAGAAGCGCTCCGTCAAGTCAGACAATTGCAGGGCATGCTCCCCATCTGTTCCTATTGTAAGAAGGTACGCACGGATGAAAATTACTGGCAGCAAGTTGAGGAATACGTCAGCGATCGTTCTGAAGCGATCTTCAGTCACAGCATCTGTCCGGCCTGTGATGATAAATACATCAAACCTCAGCTCAAGGAACTGACGAAAAACGTGGATATCGCCAAGAAAGAGAGTGAAGAGTAATGAGTGACCGGTCTGCTACTGCACGGATTATAAGCATCGCAGTATAGAGCGGTCATGATCCAGACACGGATTTATTTTCCGACATGCATGGAACAAAGTGGTTCAAAAGGTAACGAAAGTATAATCAAGTTCAGGTGATTAAATTGGAACAGGAAACACTGGATATTCAATTACTTGAAATCGGGAATAACGACATCGAGATAACCCCCTACGGCGATGGAGTCTGGAAAGCGTATATCGTTTTCCCGTCGTGTGTGACTTCAGATCATGAACTGGTTGCGCGCATGCGCGTGGCCAAGCAAATGATCTCCGAGCAGTTCGATATTCCTGTCGACCTTCTGGAGTTTCAGGAAATATTGGATAAAGCTGACGAAGCCCGGGGCGTCGTTGTCCAGGTCTTGATCCGTAAGATATTCGTGAGAAAGGGCAAGCCGGTTGTTCGTTTGAAGAACATCCAGACTCCGCGCGGCGAACTTTTACAGGACATGATTGCGGAAATCGATTTCTATTTTCTGGACGAATTCGAACAGCCCATTACGATGGACCACCTTAAGCTCGAATTGAGGCGTAAGGGCGTCGATCCTGACCTGTGCAATACCCGCGTGATTGAAGAGGCTTTGGTCAAGGTGGTGGCGAATAGAAGCTTCGTTAAAGGCCTGGAAGTCGCCTGGGGGGAGCTTCCGGAAAACGGCTATGACGCCGAAATCGAATATACTTTCTTTACCGATCCATCCGAAGCGAAAGATCTGGTCGACTTTCGTGCCAGCCGCCGGGTCAGGGATGGTGATGTCATCTGTCAGAAGGTGCCGGCGAAGCACGGCAAGAAGGAGGGGCGCAACGTTCGCGGGGAAACTATTCCACCGATTCGGGGTCTGGATTTCGAATTGGTCACTGGGGATGGATGCAAGCTCTCGGTCGACGGCAACGAAATCAAAGCCCTCCGGAACGGGATTCCCATCATGTCCCGCACTAACCGGCGCGTCTATACCCTCGCAGGCGAGCGGATTGTTCCCGAAAAAATTGAAGTGACCATCAAACCACTCCTGGAACTCAACGCTCAGGATATCCAGGATGTCGTCATGGAGGACTCCATTGAAATCGTCGGAGATTTACGCGATGGGAGTTCGATTTTCACTCAGGGTGAAGTGTTCCTGGGAGGCGATATCGAGAAAGGGGCCAGGGTAACCGCCGGCCAGGACATCATCGTCGATGGACAGGTATGGGGTGGAGAACTGTCTACCGATGGATCCCTCTACAGCAGCGAGGGAGTTGAGAACGCGGTGATTGCAGTCGGCGAGGAATGTGGCCGCCAGGAGGATCAAAGCGACCAAGATCGAAGGGTCCAACCTGGAAGCGGGACAGGAGGTCATCGTCGATCGAATATCGAACGATTCTCTGAGGAGAAAAACGAGCATAAAATTAGGGCGCAAGGATTATTTCCAACGCAAGCTGGTTTCGAAACAGGAAGCAATTGAAACCCTGCAGGAAAGCATGGAAAAGATCCAGGAGATTTTTGGCAG
>JALGZU010000494.1 GCA_025774735.1 candidate division LCP-89 bacterium
CACAGCTTTATCAGGAAACTCCTGAAGGATGAAGAGGGGTGTCGAGATGGTCACTCCCATATCCCCAAGAATCAATACTTTTTCTCCCAGCTCTGCCCCACCCCGAAGCACATCGAGGCAACTGACAACGTGTGGCAGATCCGATCCGGGCACGTCAGGCCGCACAGGCTGCGCACCGGTAGCGATGATGGTAACGTCCGGCTTCTGCTCCTTGATGAACTCTTCGGTTACTTCGTGCTTTTTTAGGATTTTCCCGCCATGAAGCTCGGTCATGTGAGCTAGGTGATCGATCAGACGCATAAACTCGTCATCGCCACCGGGACCGTGGCTTGCCGCTTCAAGCTGACCGCCCAGCTTGTCCGATTTCTCGTAAACGGTAACATCGTGACCCTTCTGGGCTGCCACAGAAGCAGTCTGCAGCCCTGCTATGCCTCCACCGACGATGAGAACCTTCTGGGATTTTTCCGTTTTTGCGAAGCCGTAAAAGCCGTATTCCGGCTCAGTTTCGTGCCCCAGGGACGGGCGCACCATGCAATTCAGCTCGGCGTCTCGGAAGAGCCGGGCCAGACAGATGTTACAGGCCATGCAGGGGATGATTTCATCCTGCCGGTCTTCCATGATCTTTTTCGGCAACATGGGATCGGCGATCATGGCGCGGCAGCTCTCCCAGAAATCCAATTTCCCATCGGCGATGGCCTGGTCTGGGATCTCCGGCGTGAAGAGGCGGTAAGCCATAGAGATGGGTACTTCGAGGTTCTCCTTCATGCGCTCCGCTATATAGAGCCATGACCCCATGGGCCGATCCCGGCTGATCACCGTCTCCGCCGACTCCTGCCAGCCCACGGTAACAGACAGGCAGTCGATACCGGCGCGTTCTGATATCTTGATGATCTCCAGGCAGTCCTCCGGCGAGTTTCCCCCCCGATCATCGAGCAATTCTTCACCGCAGAGTCTGATAATAATGGGAAAATCGGGACCAACCGCCTTGCGGATGCCTTCGATGATTTCCCGCATGAAGCGGGCGCGGTTTTCCACCGAACCGCCGTATTCATCCGTGCGCTGATTCGTGTATTTCGAATTGAAGTTTGACAACAGGTAGCCGACGATACCCGATATCTCCACGGCATCGTAACCCGCCTCCTGAGTTCGGATGGCGCCTTTGACATGCTCTTGAACCGCTCGCTGGATATCGTCCACCGTCATCTCACGCGGTTCCCGGAAGCGGGGGATGCGTTGTGGGACTACCGACGGTCCGACCGTATAATCGAGTTCCACACCGCCGACCCGGCCGCAGTGCATCAGTTGGAGGACGGCCTTGGCATCGTATTTATGGATGGCGTCTGCGATCTTTTTCAATCCCGGAATGAACTTGTCGTCATAGATGCCCATCATGCCGACATAGCCTTTTCCCTCGGCGGCAGGATCCGTGTAAGCCCCCTGAGTTGTGACCATGCCTGCTCCACCCCGGGCCTGCGCCTCCATATAGGCAATTTCCTTTTCAGAGACGAAACCATCGCCGTAATTGAAATTGGTCTCAGTGGATGCGTATTTAATCCGGTTCTTGGTTTCCATCTTCCCAATTCGACCGGGACTGAAAACGTGGGGGTACTTTTTTTCGCCGGGTAACATCAAACCTCCAATCGACATCTATATTGTAGAATCCACCTCCCGATAGCCAAATTTTCTATCCTTATAAATTTAGGAAAGTTGAAGAAAAATGCAAGGACTTTCTCCTCCAAAGTGGAATTCGCACTCGAGCCCTCGGTTAGCACTGTCATTCAAACATTAAAAAATGGGGCACGCTAAGCATGCCCCATCATTCCAGTGATCTCTCTGGCCTACTTCAGCAGAACCATCTTATTTTGTAGTGATTGACTGTTCGCTTCAAGTCTATAGATGTAGATCCCTGAAGACAGCCCTCCCGCTTCGAAATTCACTGAGTGAGTTCCGGCGTTGAAGTTACGGTCCGCAAGAATGCGCACGGTCCGTCCCATCAAATCGTAAACCGTCACATTTGCCAAACCAGCCTTATCAAGTGAGAAGGTGATAGTGGTTGTTGGATTGAACGGATTGGGCGAATTCTGATAGAGCGCGAAGTCGTTCGGCTGCGGGGATTCACCCGAGTGACCTATGCCCGTTACCCCCTGTCCGGTAAACACAGCTCGCGCGAAGAAATCGAACTCAGACGGTTCTATTCCAGCACCGAAATCGGCAAACATGTGGCCTTCACCGTGCACTGCATCAGAACCGATTATGCTCGGCACACCACCAACGTCGATCATTTCGAACCAAACCCAGAAATCGGTGAGCGAGTTCTGCAGGTAGGGTATCCCGGAGATATCGAAAGTCTGCCAGTTCGGATAAGGCATGTTGACCACGCCGTCGAACTGTGCGACTTCGGCGCCGGGTTCCGTCGGATTGTTCCCTTCTAAGATATGGACGCGAATGGTGCCGGGTAAATCGAACATGGCTTTCAGGAATAATCCATCCATGTTGAATCCGATCCCGTCATCTGCCGGTGTAAAGCGGATATAAGGTCCTTCACCGACGTCC
>JALGZU010000495.1 GCA_025774735.1 candidate division LCP-89 bacterium
TCACCGTCCGAATGGGCTTACTCCAATCCTCGTACCCCACCCAGTCCGTGATCCTCCAGGCTATAAATCCGGCCGTGAAATTCACCAGCCAATGGTGAGTGAACATCTTCTTCAGCATGGTTCCCTCCGTATATTTCTTTCGTTGCGTCAACTCCTAGCCCTTCAAGAGTTTGCCCTGACAAGAAAGAAATCCTCCTACTTCACTCCCTCAAAAACGCCGGCTGAATCCCGATACTCCCCTGGCGCATCTTAATCCATGCCGCCATGATCAGGAGTCCCGCCAGGTGTCCACCCACCCCCAGCAAGCCTGCTTCCGGCCCGAATTCGGCGCCGCCCGTCCACAGTTCCTGCCCTTTCTGCTGAACGGCCAGCAGCGTCGTTCCGAAAGGCACTCCGCTGACATTGAATCCGAACACGCAGCCTTGGACGAAGTTCCAACCGACATGAAATCCCAGCGGGAGAGCCAGTTGGCCGGTCCAGACGAAAACCAGGGCGTATGCCGCGCCGCCGAGAACGAGATTCAGCGTGCTGAGGATCGTGGCGTGCTCCACAACGTGCGCCAATCCGAAAAGAAGTGAGCTGAAACCAACAGCATAAACCACCCCCCGCTTTCTCGAAGACGTTCCGAAGCTCATCCCTTCGGATATGTTCCGAATCCAATAGCCGCGCCCGTTCAGCTCTTCGTTTGCCGCCATCACGAGAATGACCAGAAATACGATAATGAAATTAGCGACGAAGGACATGCCGACGTAGTAGGATTCAGTCATGCCGGTTATCTCCACCCATCCGGCAACCTTCATGGTGAGATAGATGCCCGTTATTACGCTCGCTCCGATCATAAAACCAGCGCCCAGGTCGCTCCACCAGGACCGGTTAAACCGCAATCCGAAATCGACCAGCGGCCTGCGGTCCAGAAACCTCCCGGCAATCCACACGCTGATCAACGTTGCCAGGAACATCTCAAGGGGCAAAAGGATGCTGTCTCCTTCGCCGATGATGGTTCTGGGCCAGCCTTCCGTAAAGAAATCGTCAATGAAGACGAATAGGACCAGGATTCCCATGAACAACACAAGTTGGATCACCATCCGCCATCCGGCGCGGATGCGTCTTTCAAGTTTGTTCCAGAAAGGATTCATGTTACACTTCCAATCTCCCTAAACAGATGCCTGCCTTCCCTCTTATTCTCTACTATTCCTTCGACTCTGTTGGTAAAATGATCGTGAAAGTACTGCCCTGACCGACAACACTCTCAACTTCTATTTTACCGTCATGTTTCTGCACGATGTTGTAACTGGTGAACAGGCCCAAACCCGCCTTCACCCTGGTCCCGTTCTTCGTGAAGCCCGGATCGAATAGTTTCTCCACTTCTTCTTTCGGAATACCGACTCCGGTGTCGAAAATCTGTATATGCACATTTCCCTTTTCAGCAAAGGTTCGGATAGTGATTTTCCCCTCTGTCTCAATCGCTTGCGCCGCATTGCTCAGAAGGTTCATGAACACCTGGTTCAATTCGTTGGGATAGCAGGCGATTTTGGGAAGTTCTCCGTATTCTTTCACAACCTCGGTCCCTGCTTTAATTTCGTGCTGGATTAACACCAGGGTATCATCGATGCCCTGGTGAATATCGACCCTGTCGAAACCGGCTTTATCTAATCTGGCGAAATTTATAAAACTTTTCACAGTATTGGAGACCCTGTCACTCACCGTTACAAAAACCTGGCTGTTGTCCCTGAGGATTTTCAAAAATTTCTGAAATTTGCTGTCGTCTCTAATCTCGCCGAACTTCTCACTTTCTTCAAGAAATTGCTCCATTCTAGATAAACACTGAGTCGAGGTGTCCGCTGTGCTTTTGAGGGCTCCGATGGGATTGTTGATCTCATGAGCCACTCCGGCGGCGAGCTTTCCCAGCGCAGCCATTTTTTCAGATTGCACCAGCTCTATTTGGGTTGCTCTGAGTTCATTCAGTGTCGTCTCAAGTTCATCGTTCGATTCTCGTAACTCGACAACTAATTTTTCTGCTTTGTTATGTTCCTTCTGAAATGCGTTGACAAAGTACATCATGCTGAAGAAGACGGTGACTGAGAGCATCATAAGATTTATGCCGTGAGACACGACGATTTCCTTATATGGAGCGGTTACCGTAAATTGCACAAAATGCTCATCCAGGTATAAAGAAACGATCACTAAAACCAGATAGGCGGCAAACCACCAGACCGCCTTTCTGATCGACTGAAACATCAGCGCCCCGAGCGGCGCCAGGATCGCCCAGAACAGAATGCCGATACCCGTCTGCCCGGAAAAACCCCCATCACTCCTGTGAAATATAACAGGTATACACAGGATTGTAAGTAAAAATGGATACAGCAGTACGCCAAATCGCTTGGTAACAAAAAATAATAAGATCGCTGTTCCGACGACAAGGACGAAAATGCCGGGCAGTATCACTGCGTAGCTGATGCCTGAGATAATGTAGTAACGCGTAACAGTAATCACACCCATAAGGCAGGATAATATAGCCACCATCACCAGTGTGACCTTTTGCCGTCTCAATATAGCCACCATCACCAGTGTGACCTTTTGCCGTCTCATGCTCTGGGAATCTGTTTTTAGAACCGAAACCTTCTCCAGATGATTCCAGAGGCTTAAGAAAGATTGTTTCATAGTTTTACCCGTTCCATTTTCTCTTGCACGTATTGCTCACTATACCGTATATGAGCTTGACCAGAAAAGATTTTTCCTTTTTGGCAACGCAAGGCTTAGGTCTTTAGTGTGCATGAACTGAGGAATCGCTCAGAAGATCACATCAAAATAGACGAATGACCAGA
>JALGZU010000496.1 GCA_025774735.1 candidate division LCP-89 bacterium
GGTGTTGCTGGACAAACTGATCGGGGAGACCGGCGCCCTTGAAGAGGACGTTATATTGGCTGATGACGCCGCTTTGATCGCCCGCTTTCTGAAACTCGAAGACCGCATTCAGTTCATGCTCGCTGGTCTGGAAACGATGCGCAAGGATCAGATGGTCTCGACACCGCTCTATTATCGGGAAGCCTGCCTTGGACATCTCAACGAGACGGCGGACAGCTTGTCTGTGCGCATCGAAGTCGAAATCGCATCGCTGCGTTCATCTATTGCTGAAACTGACCGCCTCTTCCAGGAGGCTCTCGCTGCAGGTGACCCCGAACGCGCTCTACAGTTCGGTCTGCGGTTGGAGAACGATCGGGAGGCGTTGAACCAGAGCTACGAAATCCATACCGCCAGCGAAGAGGCGATAAAACCTGCACTGAAAACCCGCGTCGAACGCTGGAGCGACTACAGCTTCAGCCGTTTCGCCATGGGGGGTATGGAATTCGAAGAGTTGGACCGCAAGGTCGAACGTTTGAAACAGGTCGAAGACTACATTTTGACTCTGGTGGAAATGCTGGAGAAGCGGGAGTTGGAGAACCCGTCGTCAGAAGTGCCGGATTCCTCAGGGGTGGGTGAAGCCGTCCGGGAGGGCACAAGTGAGTAGGCAGCGCCGGACATTACTGCAACCGCTGCTTAGGGAATCCCGTATCTGCGCCCTGCTGGTCGCGCTGGCGCTGGCGTCGGTGTTTTCTTCGGACTTAACTGTTGCGGGGGAGACGAATCCAGAGGATCTCCTAAAGCAGTGGTATAAATTGAAGACGGTGAGCGCCGATACGGGCAGGGCGGCGGAACTGGTGCTCGAAGGGGAGAGGATTCTGCTGCGGCTGCAGGAACTGGAAGACCTGCGCCGCGACGTTTTGGGCATGGATAGGCAGGACTATTACCAGCGCGTGGCGCGGCTGCAGGAACGGTTCAACTACCTTCTGTTCCAGCTCGAGATGGCCAGACTGTCCACTCTTCCGGACGAAGAGATAGGTTATATGCGGGAGTACTACGAGGAGGAGCGCCAGGGCCTGTTGGCGGAAATTCACGCCATCGAAGACTCCATCATCGTCCGGGGCGAACGTTTTCTGGACACCTACCGGATGCAGATAGCCTTGAAGCATTACGCCAGCAAGAGTGAGATGGTCGTGGACTTCATCTATCGGCTGGCGGAAATCTACTATCGGAGGGCCGAAGAGATCTTCTTCTCAACCGGCGACATCGGGGCGTTCGATCCGGCCATTGAAAAGTACCAGCGCATCCTCGATGAATTTCCGAATTCCGGGTACGTGGACGATGCTCTCTACAATATTGCCTACGTCAAGAACAGCTCCCCCTCGCCGGACGATCAGTTGCATGCGCGGATTCTCTACACCACCCTGATCGATCACTACCCGGATTCGCCTTTCCGGCCTGAAGCTTACTGGCGCTTGGCGGAATACCATTTCAACCAGGATCCGCCGCAAACAGAAGAGGCCATTGCCCTGTATGCCAAGCTGGAGAACTATCCGGAGACCAACTGGTACGCCCGCAGCCTCTATAAGATCGGCTGGTGTCATTTCATCGATTCTGAATATCCGCAAGCAGTCCACTATTTCGCTTGCACGGTCGTGACCAGCCTGGATAATGAAGAGGAGAGCCGGGACCTCCTCGCAGCCAGTATGATGGACGAGGCGGTTGAGTACATCAGCGTCTGTTATGCCCAGGATCCGGAGGACTGGCCGGATTCTGGAGTCGAAGCTGCTCTTGCCTTCGTCAGTGCAGATTCGCTGCGCCGGCAAATCTATGGGGGAACGGTTCTGGATTACCTCGGGGACATCTACCGGGATCAGGTCGGTAAGTATCACTCCGCCATTGAGGCATACGGGGCTTTCCTGGATTTATACTCATACGATCCCCGGGCGCCCTGGGTGCAGGAAAAGGTCATCAACTGCTATGCCGTCCACCTGCGCGAAGTTGAATCGGCGTTCATGCAAAAAGACAGCCTGTTCGATCAATTCCAACCCGGGTCCGAATGGCACCTGGTGAATGCAGATCCGGATCTCCAGGCTGCTGCGGACAAAATCGTCGAAAAGTATGCCTTCCAAAATATCAATGAGAGCATCAGCCGTGCTCTGAAAAGTAAAAAGCCTTTGGAACTGCAGCAGGCCACGCAGAGGTCCCGCACCTACCTGGAGGCGTATCCAGCCGGAGTCAACGCCTACACAGTGAACTATAACTTGGCGGTTCTACTGGATCAATACCTGGCCGATGACGCGGGGGCTTATGCCGAGTATACCAGGGTGGCGCAGGATTCCACCGAGGCAGAATACCGGGAACTCGCCGCTGTTAATGCCGTGGTAATCGCCCGGAGGATGATCGCCTCCGAGGGCGAGAAGCCGCTGTTTGCCCTGCTCGACACGGAGCTCAGCCAGGCCGAACGGATGTACGTAGATGCGATCAATAACTATTTGAACTATTACCCGCGAGGGGAGAAGGCCGAACAGTTTCTCTTGAATGCAGGGTCGGTTTACTACAATCACGGCT
>JALGZU010000080.1 GCA_025774735.1 candidate division LCP-89 bacterium
GGTGTGAGTGAAGCCTTAAGGGAAAGTGAATTCAGCAATGATAGCGTAACCCGTCTCAGAAAAATCCTGGAGATACAGGGCAAGCCTGCGGATGTTTTGAAAGCCGTCGAAACGCAAATCAGCGGTATTCCGGAGGGCCAGCGAGGATTGCAGGAGATGGCGCAGATGTTCGAGGATCTCAACGCCGCGGGAGTGCCTGATGGGCGTCTAAGCTTCGATCTCTACCTCGCCCGCGGCCTTGATTATTACACCGGCCCCATCTTCGAAACGCTCGTCGAGGAACCCAGGATCGGCTCCATTACGGGGGGAGGACGCTACGACGGTTTGATCGGGATGTTCGCAGGAGAAACGATTCCCGCCAGCGGCACTACCATCGGCATCGAGCGGATCATCGACGTCATGAAGGAGCTCCAGCTGTTCAAGGAAGATGTTGGTGGAGGTGCTCACCTGTTGGTGGCGGTCTTCTCACCCGAAACCTGGACGGAATCCCTGAGAATCGCCTCGGAACTGCGCAGAGTGGACATCTCAGCGGAATCGTACCTTGATGCGGGGAAGAAGCTCGGCAAACAGTTCGCCTACGCAGATAAAAAGGGCATTCCATTTGTGATCGTCGCCGGACCGGATGAGATCGCCAAGGGGGAGGTAACGGTCAAGGAATTGTCAAGCGGCGAGCAGTGGCGGGTTTCCAGAAAAACGTTCGTGGAAGAGATTAAAAAACTCCTGGGCTGCTAAAACAGACTTTCAGGCTGTAACTTAAAAAATTGATAAGGGCAGCGTTCAGCGCTGCCCTTATTCTATAATCCTGCTTTCAGCGGCTTCCCCTTAATAAAGTAGGTTGACTCGCTGAGCCCGATATCCCATAAAGCCTGCCTCACTGCCCCGAATCCTTCACCAATCCTGTTCGCTTCGTGCGCATCAGACCCTGCAGTAATTGAGACACCGGCGCGAGCCAGGATACGCAAAAATGGCAGTGTCGGATAGACTTCCCGCATTGAATCGACTGTTAACCCACGAGTATTGATTTCCACGGTGAGGCCTCTGGCGGTAATTTGTGCGGCCACTCCTTCGAAGATTGTGAGGGCGTAGTCCGGAGGATTTCCGGAAGAGTGAGGGAGGGATCGGCGGATATAATCGAGGTGAGCGAAACCTTCGAAGAGGCCTGATTGGGCTGCTTCTTCTATCCGGCTGTAATAGAGACGGTACAGTTCCTCTTCGGATTTGTTCCGGTGTTGAGAGAGGGACAGAGAACCGGGTGTGTCCAGATGCCAATCGTCGATGATGTGAACCGAGGCCAGACAATAATCGAAGGGATACTGTTCTCTCAGGTTCCGGAGTTGTTCCAGAAGCCCGGGTTGAAAATCCATTTCGAGGCCGCAGAAGATCTGGAGCTTTTCGCTGAATTCTTGCTTGACGGTCTCGACTGAGCGGAAGTAACTTTCCATCTCACCCTCCTCCAGGCCGCGATAGCGCGGATCGGGATCACAGGGGGGACCGTGTTCGGCGAATCCGAGGACGTCTACGCCGCGCGTATAGGCCGCCTCAGCGAAGGTACGATAAGTATTGTGACCAAATTTCCAGGGAGTAGGATGGACGTGCAAGTCGGTGTGAATCATTGCATGGGGGCGCTTAAGGCGGAGAGTTCGAGTTCGCGGATACAATGCTTACGCCCGTCTTTTTTCGAGAGCATATCATAGGCTCTCTGCATCTGGTCCCGGGTCCAGAACATGATGTCGCTCTTGTATCGCAGCATGATTCGATCGATGTCGAAATCCAGGCCTTCGATCTCTTCCACGATCGCCTGGGCCAGGGTTACCAGAACGTCTCCGAGTTCACCGTTATATATCTCCACTTCGATGAGGAAGGCGTTCAACTGTGCCTCGGATTCGATGACCAGGACTTCGGCCTGATTATAGCCACGCTCCCGCAGGTTGATACGGATCGAACTCTCCAGGTGGATCGGACTTCTCGTCCTGGAATGGTCGTTGTATAACTGCTCGATCTGCCGGCGCGTATCGATGAAGGACCCATAAACGTCCTCCCGTCTCTGAATCCAGATATTGCGCTCCATCGTCGATTCGAGCAATCCGATCAACTGGTCAATGCGTACTTCAAGGTTGAGGAGTTTCCGGTAAATTTCATCCAGAGTATCGCTTTCGGTCTCAAGATCGTTTTGTCGTGCGTTCAGGATCGTTTCGGTCCAAATGCTGACAGTTTCCTTGACTTCCCTTACCCTCGCTGCATCCGTTCCAGGATCGGACAGGGGCACCTCCGTTTGTGGCTGCAATAATCCAGAGTGCTCGGAGCCCGGCGGCGCCAGAGGCTGTTCTGTGGAGCGAGTGAAGATGCCTTTCAGTGAGGTTAACCGCCCCCCCGCCGGTAGATAGGCTTTGGACACGTCCAACAAGGAGAATTTACGCTGCGCCCATCTCTGGATGACCCGGGGCTGCTGTGAATAGGGCGCCACGGTCGCCCTGGCATCGTAAAATCGGCGCTCGATAGAGGGGTCGATGATCAGTTTGAAAGCGCCTTCGCTGACCCTGGCGGCAAAGTAGACTGACTCGACGTTGCTTTCGCCGGTTAACTGCACGCGCAGCAAGGACGATTCGGGAAGCTTACTACTGCCACGCACCATACCTCGATCCAATACACAGATGGGGTGGATTGGATAGCCGGCATCCACCAGCGATTTTCGAAAGGCGAGATCAATGGCCAAGCCCTGGCTTTCCGCCTTTGCATGTTCGAAATCGGACCGTAAGCTCTTGGCTTTTTCCGCCGAGTGTATCAATAGCAGAAGGCGTTCGATTTTACCTTCGAGTTCGTCCAATTGGTAGAAGATCCGGTCGGGGGGGATGCCTTTATCGAGGAGTAGGTCCTGCTGGTGCAAGGCATTTCGCCACTGGGAGATGGCGAGGGAGATCTCTATCTCATCCTGCCGATTGCTCATGCGAGAGATGAAGTACAGACTCACCACAATGAGAACGGCGATTGTCAGCGGAATGCTGAACCAGTTGATCCACCATCTCGTGGTGGTGATCTTTTTGCGCTTAAGTGTACCGCCAGGTTCAGCCTCATGAAATCGCCTCAGGATCCTTATCTGGTCATCAGGAATCTCGATGACGTCATTTTTCTCCTGCTCCTGATCCGGAAACTCGGTTGGCTCTTCGGCTGACGGCTCGATTCCAGAGTCTGCATCATTTGTGTCGTTCGTTTCGGATTCAATGTTGACGATCCTCGTCAGAACACCCTGACGTTTGAGTTGCCGGTCGATTTCGATCGCTTCTGAAAGCGGAACGGAACCCTTCACGACCAGGGGCATGGACATCAATTTCTGACTGATATCCTCTTCACTGATACCGGACAAGGCACAGATGAGTTTAATCGTCTTGCGGCCCGAAGGAGGTTTCAGGATGATAATATCGTACAGTGCCACGATGAATTAGGTCCAGGTTTAAATTGTAAGTCTATCTTTTCCCTTTAATAACTCTTCCGATCCTGTCTTTAAATATAGCTTGTGTGATCCTTAATAACAACTGGAGATTGAAGAGTTGCCCGAAAATCGACTTGATGGTTCGATGGGCTGAAATGCTGTCAAAAAGAGCTCTCTCCATCCTGTCATCGTCCCTGGCCGTGGCGAGGATAGGATCCAGGATGTTCCATCTCGCGATCTTGAGGGTCAGCCACCTGAAAACTTTACCATAGGGGAGATCGTCGGTGATATCGTGACATTTCTTTAAAAATATTTTGAACGCCTGGCGGCTGATGCCGACGTCTAACATTGTTTTGGCGGCTCGCATTCCGGTAAAAATGGCCATATTGACGCCTTTACCCTTGAAGGGGCGGAGCAGGCCGGCTGCATCCCCGATGACGACGTATCGGTCGCCGTAGAATCCTTTTGCTACCCGAATCGGGAAACGGCCCTTGAAGAAATGAAGATCATCCGGATTCCAGTGATCACGCGACGGCAGCTCAGCTAAAACTTCCGGCAACTGAATGAAATGTCGCAGTGAATCGGCAGTTACCTCGGCTCCTGCAACGTTAATCGTAAGGTGGTTCTTCTTGGGTGTGATGGCGCCGAATTCGATCTCCGGTGCGGAAGGCAGGTAAGCGTGGATGTTGTCCGCCACGGCTTCGACCAGCTGCTCGCCTGGATGGATCTTGGAAACGATGCTGTTTAAGAAGCGGGGCTGCTGGTAGCGGCTGGCTCGTTCGAAAATTTTGGCGGTACCGTCGTCCAAACCGAATGCTCCCACCACGACCTCTGCATGCCGGTTGTCGGTTTCGGAATAGACCATTACACCGTCTTCATCGAATTCAACGTCCGTAACCCGGCTCTGGATGACCTCGATTCCCCTGATCTTGGCCTGTTCGAGCATATACTGATCGAAGTTCACGCGGCGCACCGAGATGGACGCTTCGTCCTCGCCGGATAGGAAAAGGGATTGGTTCTTAGAATGGAGAACGTATCCGCTGATTTTACGCTGCTCAAGATGGTACGGAAAGGGCAGATCCAATTCCTCGGAAAAGATCTCTTCGATCGGAGGGGAGAGGACACCAACGCACTGGTTGTAGTGCGGCTGGGCACCGAAGTCTTTTCCTTCGTATATAGTTATCTCCAGGTCGATTCCCTTTTGGCGGGCGAATTTTTGTAAAGCCAGGGCACACCCAACCCCGCCGGGGCCGCCTCCAATGATGACGACTGACTGGCCGGAACCCAACGGTCCCAAACTGTCGACTTCACAGTTGATCGTTTTTCCCGAGTCCAGCGCACCTTTGCGCATGATGGTTTTTTTGACCATCAAGAGCAACATTTCCAGGATCAATCTTGCCTGGAGTCTGAGGTGGAAAAGATCAACGGTAATATTGCGGTATATCTTCCTCCCTGTAAACACATCCCAGAGCACGCCCAACATTACTTGCGCTGCGCTGCTTGTGCGATTCTTTGAGAGGAAGGAGACCAGGCTTCCCGAAAGCAGGTGACTCTTGAAGGCGAAATCGAAGAATCGGAAGAGTGCTCGGCCGTAATAGGCGCTGTTCCGGATTGCTCTCACCTCTTTCGTCAAATAGTGCTGGTTGAGTTGACTACCTGATATGCCCTGATCAATGACACATGATGCGGCGACTCGGGCGGTGTCAAAGGCGGATTCGATACCGTTCTTGTAGTATCGGCTGAAAGCGGCGTCACCGATCACGAGCAGCCGGTCTGTCATGATGTTCCTGGCGGGGCTGACAGCGATTCTGGGGCGGCAATAACAGAAGGTATCGGGGATAGGCAATCCTTCGAGTAGATCATCTTTTACTTTGGGGTGCTCCAGCACCGCTTTCATGTCGTTGATATCGACGTCACGCTTACCGATGACAGTGACGGTCAGGTGCTCCCCCTTGGGTGTAAAAGCGGCGAAACGAACCTTGGGGATGTTTAGTGCGAGAGTGGTAATTTTTCGGTTGAATTTGTTCTCGATGAATTCTCCGGGGAGCGGAATTTCAGCCTGACAGGTGAAGACCGTCCCGGGGGGCTTGTACCCGAAACCGAGATTGGACAAAAGCCTGTGGAAGTTGGTGTTCAGCCCACAGGCAACCAGGATGAAGTTGGCCGTGAACGGTTTCGACGTCGACCGGCATTTGAGTGTTACCGGCGCGGTTTTTTCGGCGGGAAGGGTCATGTCCGTGATCATGTCCCGGATGACAGTGATTCCCTCGGTCATGCAGAGGCGTAGGAGATAATCGTCAAAGCTGACATTCTCGAAGGATACCCGGTCGTAGGGGCCGTTTCCGCGATAGACGGTGCGAATAGGGAAACTGCGCGGGCGCCTGTGCAGACCGATGGTGTAATGGGGCGTACTCAGGGTGTAGTTGTCAATTTCCATCTGAACGCGGTCTGCGGGGAGGTCAATGCCCGCAGCGTGCATCTTCTGCGACAGGTTTTCCGAGATAACCCCCGCGCACATGTTACATCCCGGTGGTCCCGGTTTGATAAAATCTTTGCCGTCAAAGATTGTAATGGAGATGTCAAGTCCGGTTGCGCGCGCAAATTTCAATGCGGACAAGGAGAAAAACGTGCCTGCCGGGCCAGCGCCTATGACGGCAATGCGATCCCCATTCTGTAATTTCAGACCGTTGTTCATTTACAGGTTTTCGGCCTCCGGTATCGCGGAGATTATGAATTCTTTAAAGGGAAGAGTCGTCTTCGCACCGCCGAGATCTCTTCCGGGAGGAAAAAATTCGCCAGCTTCAGCAGAACGAAAAAGAGGGGAATTAGCAGTAATTTAAGGTACCAGTACGTTTGGAATAGGGGGAGTGTTGAAATTCCATACGTCAACGCGCCACAGGTGAATAGACGCACGATGCGGTTCCATTCATAATTGACCGGGTAGTGCGGCCGGATAAGAAAGTAGAGCATAGCAGCAAGCGTGAAATAAGAAAGCAAAGTTACCCAGGCGGCCGCTTCCATGCCGTAAATTGGAATCAGGAGAAAGTTACCAGCGATATTAACCAGCGCTGCTACTCCCGTGACAAGCGGCATCAGCGAGGTTTTTTTCTTTATGTAGACTCCTACGATGAAATTGGCGTAAGCGCCATTGCAGATGTGTGCCAGCAGAATGATGGGAAAGATCTTGAGTCCCTCCCAGTAGCGTTCCTGAATGATCGTCCCCAACCAGGGCAGCGGCTTCGTCATCAAAGGTTCTATGGTGAAGGTTAAGGTGAGAAAAAGCGTACCGGTAGTCAGGAGGAAATAGGTGAATACCCTGGAAAAGGTTTCCCTGGCATCTGGTTTGTCCGCTAGACCCAGGAAAAACGGGTGCCAAGCGAATCTGAATCCCATGACAACGACCGCCATGAAAAGGCCCAGCTTATACCCCGCACTGAAGAGGCCAACGATGGTCAGCCCCATCAGGATTTCGAGTATCTTGCGGTTGGCAAGCTCAATTACCATGACGAAGAGCTGAGAGGGCATGGCAGGTAGGCCGAAACTGAGATATTCCTTCATCTGGTTTAACAGGTACCTGAAGCGGACGTTTCTTAAAATCACCGGCAGCAGTGCGATGAGCTGCAGAGATGAGGCGACTAAATTCGCTTCGAAAATCCCACAGATTCCCCTATTGAAGACCGATATAAGCAGGATGGTCAGAGCGATATGCACGATCACCCCGAATATTTTCAAGCCGATAAAGGGGAAAGATTTTTCGACGGATCTCAAATAGAGATATGGATACACTTCAAGGGTCTCTACTAATAGAATCGCGGCACTGAGCAGTATCAGGTAACGGCTATTCACACCAATAGAGGCTGGATCTTCGAATATTAACCTTCCCAGCCAGCCGGTGGAGAAGCATATAATGAGCGTCACCACTCCCGATGTCACCAAAGCCGTCCAGAAAATCGTGCTGAAGATGTTCTTGCGGCGCTCTTCGTCTTTTTCCATGACGTAATAACGCAGGAAGGTGACGTCGAAGCCGTAAATGTAGAGCACCATGGCGATGGCGATGAAGGTATATATGAGGGTAATTGCGCCGTACTGTTGAGGAGTAAATGTGTGAGTGATGTAAGGGAGCAGGAGAAAACTCACCGCCCGGGTGAGCACGTGCCCGACGCCGTATACAGCTGAGTGCTTGAGCAAGCGGCGAATCTGAGAGAACATGCCTGGTTAGGTCCAGATAAGTATGAGGTAGAAGCTATTTAAGTAAAATACAGGGGACCGTATCGACATAGGATCCTGAGATCATGCGAACCAGGTAGACCCCCGAAGGAAATAGATTGGCTTGCCAGGTATAGACGTTGACGCCGGGTTGAATCGTGCCCTGCCAGATTCGATCGACCAGCCGGCCCTGGGGTGTCCAGGCCTCGAGGCGTCCCGCGGCCGGTGCTGGAGCTTGTATCCGGATGGTCAGCACCGGGTTGAACGGATTTGGATAAGCGGCAACGATTCTGAAATCGCTCAGGATCTGGGGGATCTCGCCCGGTTCGACCGCCCCCGGGGACTGATTGAAGTAGAGAGCGCCCATATCCGTTCGAGTACCGTCTGGATCGAGGGGATCGCCCGGATCGCCCGCGTCGATGCAGAGGGAGGAATCCTGTAGGTTGTAGTTCATGTTGAACCAGTCAACGTATAAGGGATCGACTTCAATAGAGCCTACACCGGGACTGCACCCCGAATAGTTTTCCCCGGTATTTAAATAGGTATCGTTGTAGCGGATCACACAGGCTCCACCTAACTGGTAATACAAGCCCTCCTGACCGTTGCGGTCTACAATCGAACTGCTCAAGTCGAAAATATGCACCGTGCCCGTAAAAGAGACGCCGCGACCGGTATTGGTAGTTACGGTCAGGTTATTGGCGTCCAGCGTCGTGTTGACCAGAAAAATGCCATGCACATCGTTATGGTGGGATTGCACCCGGGAGGCATTCAGTTCTCCGCACGACTGCATTTCCACACCGGAACCGCCATTCTCACCAATCTTGACATTGTTGAGCGTGCAGGAGCCGGCTGAAAATCCGTAAATGCCGGATCCCGAGTTATTTCGGATCTCGCCGCCACTGACGTTTACGGTGCTGCCGTTCTGAACGAAGATACCTCGGCCGTTGCCCCCGGAATTATAGCTGATTTCGCAGTCGGTGAGTACAGCCGAACTGGTGTTGTCGATGAGTAGCCCGTTTCCCAGATTTTGGGTGATGACGCATTTGCTCAAATAAAGCATAGCGTTATCCCCCCAGACCGGTGATGACGTCATACCCCGGATCAGGCAGTGATTCAATGACACCTGGCAATCCGTGACCCGGACCGCCCGGTCGCCGGATTGGATGCTGCAGTAATTCAGGGTGGTCGAATCCCCCCAGGAGTTATTAAATTCGATGTAGTCCCAGGGATCGGGCAGGAAGGTTCTGAAAATCACAGAATCGGTTTCAGTGCCCCAGGCGGTCAAACCACCTGCCACGGTGATCTTAAACTGTCCCTGGAAACGCACTTCGACGCCCGATAGAATGGTCAAAAACTGGCTGGGTGGCACGTAGATATCGCCGATAACGATGTAGAGGCTGTCTTCGGCGCCCCAGGTGCCGTATTGCTCACCCCAGACGTTTACTTGTGCCTGCAGTGATGACGCAATCAGCAAGTTCAGCAGGATGTATTTGAAGCGCATAGCGACCTCCAGTCAAATCTTGTCGCGAGCCTAGTATCCGTATCGTCTGTCAGATCTCTTCACTTCGGTGATGGTTTTATCGAACACGGTTCGTTCCTTGCGTTCGGCCAGGTCGTAGGACATGCCGAAGGCGAGTTGAACTACTCGAACCAGTTTTCCATACAGGATTTTGTCCGGTGTGTCGTTTGGACTGGTGTAATCACCGTGAAATCCGGTGAACAGAAAGATAGAGGGGATTTCCTTTTCGTGGAAGGGCACGTGATCGCTGGCCGAGTGAAAGCGCAGCACCGGTTCGAGGACGAGGTTGAGTTTTGCAGTGCGGTTTTCTCGCGAGGCGACCTCTGCCAGCAGCGGAGTCTGGCCAGAATAGAATCCCATCAGCAGGTCTTCTTCCATTTCGATGGTGGGATCCATCATGGCGCGAAATTGTGATGACCCGTCGCGTCCGATCATGTCCATGTTGATGACAGCCACGATGTTTTTCGGTGGGAAGGGGGGATTCTGCAAAAAGTAACGCGCTCCCAGGCTGCCCTTTTCCTCAGCTCCACTGGAGAGAAAAATCACTCCTCGCCGTAGAGGTTTATCCAGGGTCGAGAACGCCTCGGCGATGCCCAGCAGACCGGCACACCCGGAGGCGTTGTCATCGGCTCCGAAGTAGGTTTGGTCTTTCTTAATCCCCTCATGGTCGTGATGAGCCATTACCAGTACAGCCTCGTCAGTCTGTCCGGGCAGGTATCCCGCCACGTTCGCCGTGGAAATCTCTTCAACATCCTTGAAGCGGATCCGCAGGGTAACTTCCGCATCTTCGATTTATTTATAACACGCTGGTGATAGGATTTCAGATCAATCTCCTCACCCAGAAGACTCCCGGCGGCGTCAATGTGAAGGTAAAACACGGGGAACCAATCCTGTGAATCAACTAACTGCACGATGGGATCGTTCATGTTACGCTTGTACCGTTTCAGCGTCTCCTCGATGGGGGGGAGGTCGTCCAGAGGTGGCTGCACCAGCACTAAACCCAGCGCCCCAAGTTTCTGAGCTTTGGCGGCTTTGATCAGGTAATTCGTATACCTCGATCTCTTCTCGCCGCTGAGAGCGGATGACCCGTCTTCATTCTTGGGT
>JALGZU010000497.1 GCA_025774735.1 candidate division LCP-89 bacterium
TATTTCCTTAATTTCAAGATAATTGTTGACATTATCTGATTTCAGAAACCAAAAAGCCCAGTATAGCCGGGGCTTTCTCTTGCAACTATTTTATCAACACCATCTTCCCGCTGGCCATGAACTGCCCAGCTTCAAGCCAGTAAATGTAGACTCCCGATGCGAAGCTCGAACCATCAAACGTCACCTCGTGAATTCCTGCATTCCGCCAACCGTCGATCAGCTTTGCACCCTGCCGACCCGAAATATCGTAGACTGATAAGCGTACCTTTGTGGCTATTGGCAGGGCGAAGGATAATGAGGTGACAGGATTGAAGGGGTTGGGGTGGGCGCCGATTAATGCATGTTCATCTGGTCGAGATCCCGATGCCGATACATTCAGATCATCGAAACTTTCACCCCAGCATTCCCAACCGGATCCTTGAGAGTTATCGTCCCCAGTCACCAGCTTCTCAAAGTCGAAATGATCCTCATTCCAAATATTATCCGGATAAACTCCAACATAAGCATCGTAGGTGTACATGCCTGTGGGGGCGCCCCCAGGAACTGCCTGTGTGCGGTCCCGGTCAGCGGACCAATTCGCCGGAGCGGTGAAATCGGGTACATTGATAATCGGACCATATTCGTTGCCATTCGGGAGAGTCACCATCGTCCAGATGTCGAATGTTTCCGGTTCAGGGCTATTATTGGCGATGGCGATGTTGAAGTCGAAACTGCCGCCGGCAGCCGGAATCTGGATGGGCGGATTATGCGGCGTCAGGGTAACGGACAGATCCGGCGGAGGCGGAGTCTCCATCACGGCATAGTGGTATCCCATATCGACGATATCCGCATCCTGGATGCCATCCGTTCTGGTCGTACCCGTAATCATCACTGACGCCAGGTCACCCGCATCAACGCAAGGTGAGGTCGCAGGCTGACCGGCAGCAGTTTGGGAGAGGTAGTAATCACCGTCAGGACCTGTTACAAACAGCGGATCTTCATCGATGTTGCCGGTTCCCGACAATCCGCCCTCCACACAAGAATAGGTAAAGAACACTGTACCACAGATGTTGGGGTCATTGGTGGAATAGTTGTCGTAAACAATGTTGTTCTGACCGATCGCTGTGTCTTCGACCGTAGCGACCATCAGCCCCCCACCCACTGCGGAACTGAGCGGCGAGGTACAGCTGTTTTGTACGATGGTGTTGTTGATCAGGGTCGGAGTGGTTGAGTAGGTGGCAGTTCCGGAACTCATAAAACCTCCACCCTTGTAAAGCGCAGTATTGGCGTAGAGGAGATTGTTGGTGAACGTGCAGGCAGCTATAAGGTCTTCGCAACGGATCCCGCCGCCTCCGCAGGAGGTTAGTCACGTGCCATGCGACGAATTGTTGACGAAGACGCAATTGTTGACCGATATGTTCGAACTCCATTTGAGCTGGAGACCCCCTCCGTTCTGAGATGCATAGTTGTTGGCAAAGACGCAGTCGGAGATCGTCACCGAGCTGGTGTTAATGTAAATCCCACCTCCAGACTGAGCGGAATTATTAGCAATGGTGCAATGCGTGATGGTTAGACCACTGCTTTGAAGATACAAAGCCCCTCCATTGACATTCGGGGTGGGATGATATCTAGCGTATTCCAATACGCAGTAGGAAAGGATACTGCTGGACGAGGCGCCGTACGCAAAGCGAATCCCACCCCAATCGTAGGATGTGCCGGATTCCTGGTGCGTGAATACGATAGAATCCTGGGCTGTTCCTACTGCTTGGAGTGTCCCGTAAGCATTTACAACGATGCTGTAGTGTCCCGCAAACAGGAAAGTTGTTCCCGGCTGGATGGTCAAGGTTTCGGTGCCTTCCACCCAGCAATCGCCTACCACCGTGTAGCTTCCAGGTCCCAGAGTTCCGCTCAGAGAACCGGAGATCTGCGGCTGTGCTACGCCTGCTGACGGAATGATCAACCACATCGCCAGCACTGCAGGTACGGCAAGACAATTGCGAAAGTCCATTTTCATATCCTACAGGTTTTGTGATTTCATTATTCCTAATACCACTACTTCATCAGCACGACCTTCGCCGACGCCTGAAATTCACCCGCCCTCAGCCGGTAGACATACACTCCTGATGCCAGATTGGAACCGTTGAAGGTCACCTCATGCACCCCCGCCGCCCGCCAGCCGTCCACCAGGTCAACCACACCTCGACCCTGCAGGTCGAAAACGGTCAGTTCTACGTAAGAAGCTTCCCGTAAGGTGAAGCGTATGGCTGCGGCCGGATTGAAGGGGTTGGGATAGGCGTTAATCATTACGAATTCAGAAGGTGTCGTCACGTTATCCGTGGAGACTTCCGCGCGGTAAAACGGATCCGGGAGACCCGCCGCAGGCAGGTGCGTTGCGAAGTCGAAGTCCAGGTCGGTCGCTCCCTCTTTGACCCAGTTGAAAGCGTCAGTCTGCCAGACTTCGTATTCAGGATACTGACCCGAATAGATGCGCAGTTCGTAATCGCCGCCGGGCCAGCCAGGGGGAACCGGATAGGAGAGTCCAGGCCGGTTGATCTGCGAGCCGGGTTATTTCACGTGAGATAACCGTAGTCGTGTCGGCTCCGGGAGTGCCGGGCAGGTAGATCATGTCGATCCAGCCGTCCCAATCGAGGGGATCGGGCTCCTGGTTTTCCCCCCAGACGTCATAGATGAGACTGCCTCCGCCGGCTGGCACAGGCGAACCGGAGACGTAGGTGACCTCGACGATCATTGCGGGGGGCGGGGGAGGGGGCGTGCCGAGGTTAAGCGTATCGGTTACCATGGCGACCGGGGGGGATTTGTCGTATGCGACCCAGAGGTCGTACATGACATTGCCCCAATCATCGGTGACGTTTTCATCGCGCAGGAATTCGACGTACTCCTTGCTGGTGGTCTGGTAGTAGAGAATAACTTCGATATCGGCGGCGTCACCGGGGATGAGATATTCCGTCTCGTCCCAGTACTGGCCGTCTTCATAGGTGTAATTCACCACGGGTGACTGAATGAATTCAAAGTTGGCGTTGGTGAAGCCGCGCGGGGGGATGCGGTTGTCCTTATAGATGGTGTCGTTCAGTACGAAGTGAAACGAGGGTCCTGCGGGCAGGTTGACGACCGGCGCCAGGTATTCCGAGATACCCGGTTTAATTTCATATACTTTCAGATCGGGATCGTCGGAGAGGATACCGGTGGCCGGGTCGTAAGCTCCGGACTCATAGATGACGGAACCGAACGCATCGTAGGCGATGACGTTGATCCAGATGCGGCGGCCTTCGGGGTAGCCCGAGGGCAGTTTATGGCCGGTCTCATTGGTGATGGTTACGTTCAATAGATGATCGCTCCCCGATGGCTCGATCTCAAGCTCCATGGAAGCGGCGTTCTGGAGCATATAGGTGGCCCGTTCGATCCCCGCGGCCAGGGCATCCAGGTCGGCTTCGCCGGGATAGACGTCTTCGATCAGGTTGGGCACCCAGGTGTTGCCTCCGGTCTGGTCGTGCAAACCCAGGTCGGTGCGTTCCATGACCCAGTTTTTGTCGCAACCCTTGCCGGTGACGTCCCTCATGTGACAGTCCTGGCAGGTTGAGACGTAGTCCAGGTTGCCGCCGAACTGTGGAGCGTAAACACCGCCCGGAGTGTTGTATTCACTCACCGACCATTCTCCGAAGGTTCGCTCGACCGGGAACATGGACGCCGGGTCGAAATCGGGAGCCGGTTCGCCGAACGCGTTGGGCAGATAAGCGCCTCCGGGGTCCCGGGTGAAAACCGGATTGCTGACGTTATGGCAGGTGCCGCAGATGTCGCTGTCGCGGTGGA
>JALGZU010000498.1 GCA_025774735.1 candidate division LCP-89 bacterium
CCGCGATATGAGCGATATCGGCGACCAGGTAGGCTCCTACCTCGTCGGCAATCTCCCGGAAGCGGTCAAATTCGATGATGCGCGGGTAAGCCGAAGCTCCCGTCATGATCATGCGTGGTTTATGCTCCTGCGCCAACTCTCTCACCTGGTCGAAATCGATCTTGCCGTTCTTCTCATCCACCCCATAGGCGACGATCTTGTAGAGCCGCCCCGAAAAGTTGACCGGGCTGCCGTGGGTGAGGTGCCCGCCGTGAGCCAGGTTCATCCCCATAATGGTATCGCCGGGATCGAGCAGCGCCATGTAGACCGCCATGTTGGCCTGCGATCCCGAATGGGCCTGCACGTTCGCCCAGGCGCAATTGAAGAGTTCCCGGGCGCGGCTTCGAGCCAGGTCTTCCGCCTGGTCGACGTATTCGCAGCCGCCGTAATACCGCTTCGCCGGATACCCTTCGGCGTATTTGTTGGTCAGAACCGTCCCCATCGCCTCCATAACCGCCGGCGAGGTGAAGTTCTCCGAAGCGATCATCTCCAGCGTGTAACTCTGCCGGTGAATCTCGCCGTGAATCACATTTTGAATTTCAGGATCAACGTCGACAAGTCGTTTCATGAAGTCCCCGCTTTATTTAAGTTCATTATTATCTATATCATGCCAACGGCGGAGGTTCATCCCCCGCCGTGTACACAATCCAAACCGATTCTACACAATCTGTTAGTAATCTCCCAGTTTCCCAATCTTCTCCACCCGTCGCTCGTGGCGGCCGCTTTCGAACGGTGTGTTCAACCAGATATCCAGGATCTCCAGCGCTACCTCGGGATCGGTGTAGCGCGAACCGAGCGTCAGGGCGTTGGCGTCGTTGTGCCGACGGCTCATTTCGGCCATGATGGGGCTGGTGCACAGTGCCGCGCGCACGCCCCGCACCTTGTTCGCCACCATACTCATCCCGATGCCGGATCCGCAGACGAGCACTGCCCGTTCGGCGATGGCATCGGCCACGTCCCGGGCGGCCAGGATGCCGTAATCAGGATAATCCGAGGAATTCTCGTCGAAACAGCCCCGGTCGAAGACGTCATGACCGTCTGCAACAAGCTTCGCTTTAATGCGCTCTTTTAACGTAAATCCGGCATGATCGGATGCCAGTGATATTTTCATGTCACGTTATTCGCTGATGGCGACATGGAACGATCCAGGCTGTCAAAGATGACGAACTGGATCGGAATTGACTACTTCTGGGAAATCTGTTCGAGATACGTCTCGATGTACCTGACCTCAGACCAGCCCTGGTTGATCCAGTCGTAACCGCCGCCCTCATTTGGATCCTTGTCGTTCTGGTGCATGAACCAGTCTGAATATTCCGGAATGAGCTTCGATTCCTTGAGATAGTTCATGTGGTTTTTAGCCTGCTCCAGCACTGTATAGTCTCCAGTGTTGCGCGCATCCTGGTACAGTCCGTATGCGATCAGATAGACCAGCTTGTCGTAGTACGTTGGGGGGTCGCCCCCGATTTTGTCGTCCGGAGCTGCTTCGTAAATGGAAGCGAGCGCGATGTAGGCGGCTCCCATCTTTGGCTGCTTAGACAGTGCCCGGCGCGCATAGGTGCGGGCCTGAGGGTAACTGCCCATCTCGCGATAGCAGTTACTGGCGGCGACCATGGCATCGGTATTATTCGGATCCAGTTTCAGCACGTCGAGACAGGCGTTCACAGCGGACCGGTAGTCGCGCAGGTTTTCATACACGCCGGCGCTGGCTTCCAGAGCACGCACATTGCCAGGCTCCTTTTCCAGAATGATCTGCAGCTGGGCCAACGCTTCGTCGTTGCGCAACACGTCCGTGTAGGCCCTGGCGAGCTCGAATTTTTTCTCCAGATCATCCGGGAATTGAACCACCGCGGCCTCTAAAGAAGCGATGTATTCATCCGGGCTCAGGTGCCTCCGGACCAGGTCGGCCAGGATGTCGGCGATCCCCTTGTTCTCGGGCTCCTGTTCGAGGATTCTCCTATACAGTTCGATCGCTTCCAGTTGGCGGTCGACTCGGGTGTACAATTCGGCCAGCGTTTTCTGGTACTCGATCTCTTCGGCGTTGTACAAAACCGCGGCTTCATAGTGCACCACGGCGCTGTCCAGCAATCCCTGGGTCCGGTAAATGTGTCCCAGGCTGGCGTGGATATAGGCATCATCCGGGAAAGCGATCAGGCCACGCTGGTACACCATCTTGACGGAATCCGCCGGGACGTTCATCTGGATGTAGCACTGCGCCCATTTGCCGTAATCGTTGAACACGTTGCCCGTATCCTTATCGGCAAGTTCGGCGTAGTACCTCGCCGCATCTCCCCAGGCCTTATTGTTGTAATGGGAGTAAGCGAATGATCGGATGATCTTTAACTCCCGCTCTTGCACCTCGCGCAGGGAATCCGCCAGAGCTTGCTGCTGCTCGGGTGTCAGATCGGGACGCTCTTGCACAGATGGCGGTGGTGCGCAGCCGACCATCGTTCCCAGCATGACTGCAGCGATTAGAATACTGAAAATGGATAAGCGCTTCATGAT
>JALGZU010000081.1 GCA_025774735.1 candidate division LCP-89 bacterium
TAGTTATCGAACAGACCGTGAATGTACGCCAGTCCCCTCCACAGTGCCGCCGCCCCGTGGACGATGCCGTCGATTACATACTGGTCGAATACAGCGCAGATTTTCGCCAGCAGGTGGACGCCACCCACGAAGATGGTGTTGTAAACCTCGTCCACCCACCACTTGTGGAACATGCCCTTGTAGAAAATGCCCAGCCGCTTCTGCCACTCCGCCGCCGAGATCTTCCACTGGTAGTAGGTGCGGTAGGCGATGAAGATGCCCAGACTTGCCATGATGATCGAGATGATCATGGCTGTGGTGTGCGCCTGGTGATGGACGTGTTCGATGTGTTCGTCGTGAAGCGCCGCTTCGCCGGCGGCATCGTGCCCCTCCGCCTCTGCTTCTTCGGTCATGGCGTGGCTTTCAACGGGCGTGGCGTCACCATGAGCTGTCGCCTCCGAGTGGACTGGCACTTCAATGCTCAAGTAACCTCGTGATGCCTTTTCGTCGGTATGAACAGGAGCGTCCGTTACATAGACTTTCTCCGGGGTCGGGAACAGTTGCGCGAACCAGCCCTTGGCAGCCGACGTGGGATTGACGGTGGGCATCGTCCAGAAGAAGAAGAGGCTCAGTACGGCCATGATCGTCACGGGGATGGTCATGTTGGCCGGAGCTTCGTGGAGGTGACCTTCGGCTTCTTCACCCATGCGAAACTTCCCGAAAAAGGTCAGATAGACCAGCCGGAACATGTAGAAGGCGGTGAGAATCGCCGCGCCGAAGCCGAAGACCGGCAGGAGCCAGTTGCCCGGATGAAGCTGGGCGTAGGCCAGCGTGCCCCCCAGGATAGCGTCCTTGGAGAGGAACCCGGCTGTGAAGGGTACTCCGGAGAGTGCCAGAGTCGCCAACAAGAACGTCCAGTATGTCAGCGGCATATATTTCTTCAAACCGCCCATGTTGCGCATGTCCTGCGGATCGGCATCGGAATGGATATGATGCAGGGCATGGTGCATGGCGTGGATAACGCTGCCCGAACCGAGGAATAGCGCCGCCTTGAACATGGCATGCGTGCAGAGGTGGAAGAAGCCCGCCGTGTAGGCTCCCGCCCCCAGCGCCATGATCATATACCCTAATTGACTCAGCGTGGAATAAGCCAGCACCCGCTTTATGTCGTTCTGCGCCACCGCGATGGTTGCGGCGAAAAGGGCGGTAAAGCCGCCAATGTAGGCGATCACCAGCCCCGCGTCCGGGGTCAGGATGACGAACATGCGGGCAGTCAGGTAGACGCCTGCGGCGACCATGGTGGCGGCGTGGATCAGGGCGGAGACCGGGGTGGGACCTTCCATGGCGTCCGGCAGCCAGACGTGCAGGGGGAATTGCGCCGACTTGCCGATGGCTCCGCAGAAGAGGCACAGCCCGGTGATGGTCAGCAGGGTGCCCGACATCTCGCCGCGGCCGACGGCGGCGGCGATTTCGTTCAGGTTCAACGTGCCCAGGTTTGTCAAGACCAGCATGATACCGATCAGCATGCCCGCGTCACCGACCCGATTGACGATAAAAGCCTTGACGGCGGCGTCCGAAGCGCTCTTCTTCTCGTACCAGTGTCCGATCAGGAGGTAACTGGAGAGACCCACCAGTTCCCAGAAGCAGAATATGACCAGCAGGTTGTCGGCCAGCACCAATCCCAGCATGCTGAAACTGAAGAAGGAGAGAAAGGCGAAGAACCGCGAGTAGCGCACGTCGCCGTGCATGTAACCCACGCTGAAGAGGTGCACCAGCGAGCTTACCACCGTTACAATCACCAGCATCATGATGGCCATGTTATCCAGGTTGACGCCGACGGTGAAGGTGTAATCGCCGAAAAAGAGCCAGTTGAACTGCCATGAGAGAGCGAAGTTAGCATCCCAGTTCCCCAGCATCTTAAAGAAGAGGTCGAACGCCAGGACGAGTCCCAGGAAGATCGCCGCCAGGCTCACCCAGTCGCCCCCGCGAGGCAGCCGTTTTCCCAGGAAGATAACGATGATGAAGGCCGTGATCGGGGCCAGCAGGATGATTAAGGCTTCGGTTATCATAGTCGGTTTAAGGCACCCAGCCTGTTATGTATCGTTTCCGTAAATGTCAGTTGGTCAGGCGTCAGGCGTTCCCGCCTGACAGCACAGCCGGTTACCCTCGCAGTTGATCCGCCCGGTCTACTTCCGAGGTGGCGAGGGTGCGGTAGATGTTCAGGAAGATTGCCAGCGCCACGGCAGCTTCCGCGGCTGCCAGGATTATGACGAAGATGGCCGCGCCCTGACCCAGCAGATTACCGGCGGTGTAATGGCTGAAAACGACGAAGTTCAACGCCGCCGAATTCAGGATCAGTTCGACTCCCATCAGAATCGAGATGGCACTCTTGCGCGTCATCACGCAGAGCAGACCCAGGCAGAATAGGATCACTCCCACAGCGAGGAAGATATGGAAATCACTCATGGTCGTCCTCCTCCCGGGGCCTGGAGATGCGCATCGCCCCGATCAAAGCGGCCAGCAGCAGCACGCTGGCAACTTCGAAGGGAACCAGATAGGTAGTCAGCAGGAGCTTGCCGATACTCTTGGTGGTCGGTTCTGCCGTGGGAATCAACAGGTTCCAGTCCGCCGAGAACATCACGTAGATCAAGACCGCAGCGATGGCTCCGACTGGCAAAAGCGCCATGTAGCGCTGGTGCGTCTGTTCCGGGATGGTTTTGCTGTATATTTTCGCCGTCAGGAAGACGCCGAAGATGATCAGGGTCAGAATGCCGCCAACATATATCAGCATCTGGCTGGCGGCCAGGAAGTCCGCAGCCAGGAACAGGTAGAGTCCAGCAACGCCGATGAATGTGAAGAGCAGGGCGAAGGCGGCATAGATGATCCGCTTGTTGAAAACCACCACGATGGCCGATCCGACGGTTAAAACGACCAGCAGCCAGAAGATGGCCCTTGTCAAAATCTCGATCATTCCCCCTCCTTTTCGTCCTGGTTCCCCGGCGTTTCAGGGGGTTCGCCAGCTTCGGGTTCCTGGGATTTCTCGTCCGAATGCTGTTCATCTGAATCGGTAGCGGTCGCTTCAGGTGCAGGTTTCTCTGGAGCTTCCACGGATTTCTCGTCAGCTTCGGCAGCCGCTTTGGCCGCTTTCGCCGCCGCCGCTTCGGCCGCAGCTTTCTCCTTGGCGGCCTTCATTTCGGCGGCTCGTTGCTGCAACCGCTGGCGCTCTTCCGCTGAGTAAGTCGCCCAACGCCTCATCATCCCTTCCTGGGTCAGCGATATCTCTTCGTGCATATTTTCCCAGTGAATGGATTCGGTGGGGCAGGCTTCTGTGCAGAGGCCGCAATGCACGCACTTCAATGCACGCACTTCGCCATCTCCACGTCGAAGAGGAGGACGTGCAGTTTCCTCGGCTTGCCGTCAGGCATCGGGGGCAGGTTATCTTCTTCCAGGGCTTTGGCAGTTTCGACGTGAATGATCTCCACCGGGCAGGCGCGCACGCATTGCAGGCATCCATTGCAGGAGTCGATGTCGACCGCCAGGAGCGTGCGGGCACGCGGCGGATAAGTCAGCTTCTCTTTGGGATACTGGACGGTGATGGTGGGCATGAAGATGTGCCGAAAGGTCACCTGCATACCCAGCAGGGTCGTCACCACACCGAGGTAAATATCCCTGAAGTAGCGGTAGATCGGATTCATGATTTCCCAGGTATTCAGAAGTCAGGAGCCAGGATTCAGACCAGTTTATCTTATGACACTTTTCTGTTACTGTAAGAGGTAATCAACATATACAGCTTTATGATTTACTTTGCGGAAGCCGTTCTTACCCCCCCAGCACTATCCACAAACCCACCAACAGCAGGTTGGCGAAGGAGAAGGGTAGGAATATCTTCCAGCAGACGTGCATTAGCTGATCGACTCGCAGCCGCGGCAGCGTCCAGCGCAGC
Source organism: candidate division LCP-89 bacterium (assembly GCA_025774735.1). The sequence goes on from JALGZU010000081.1 coordinate 3,923, forward strand.
CACATCTGTACGATCACCAGAGCCAGCGACTTGCCGATGAACCAGATCGGCCCCGGTATAAATGCAAGGAACGGAAACGGGGCGTGCCACCCGCCCAGGAATACCGTCGCTGCGATGGCCGATACCACGAACATATTCCCGTATTCGGCCAGGAAGAAGACGGCGAAGCGCATCCCCGAATACTCCACGTGGAAGCCGGATACCAGTTCAGACTCGGCTTCAGGAATGTCGAAGGGCGTGCGGTTGACCTCCGCCAACGACGCCCAGAAGTAGATGACAAAAGCGATGAGACCGAACGGAAACGTCTGGAAGACGTACCAGTTCCAGAACCAGCCCGTCTGATTGGCGACGATGGTCTGCATGGACATCGTCCCTGCGATCATCACGGGGATGAGTAGCGAGAGCGCCACAGGTACTTCGTAGGAGACCATCTGTGCTGCCGACCGCATGGCGCCGTAGAGCGCCCATTTGTTGTTCGACGCCCAACCCGCCATCAGAATCCCGATCACTACCAGGGACGTCACCGCGATGACGTAATAGACTCCGATGTTCAAATCGGTGCCGATCAGGTTCGAGGCAAAGGGCAGGACCGCGAATCCGGCCAGGCTGCCGATGAACACCAGGTAAGGCGCCAGTTTGAAAAGCTTCCGGTCTGCCGCGGCCGGGATAATATCCTCCTTTAAAATCAGCTTCAGGGCATCGGCGATGGTCTGCGACCAGCCGTGCCAGCCGCCGGTCATCATGGGACCAAGCCGGTCCTGGAGGTGAGCGGACACCTTCCGTTCCAGCCAGATCGCTAGCAAGGCAAAGACAAACAGGAAAAGCACCACGCCGATTAGGTAGACGACTGAAATCAGCAGATCGGTATACGGTTCTAAGAAGCTAAAATTCATCGGTCAACCTCACCCAGGACGATATCGACACTGGCGATGACGGCGACGAGATCGGCGATCAACACCCCGGTGGAAAAAGCCGGAATGGCTGATACGGAGCAGTACGCTCCGGAGCGGGCTTTGACTCGGTAGGGCGTCTTGGTGCCGTCTGAAACTATGTAGAAGCCAAGTTCGCCGCGCGGCGCTTCCGTGCTCATGTAGGCGTCGCCCACGGGCATTTTATTGAAACTCTTGGGAATTTTCTCTTTCACGTCACCTTCTGGCAGGCGATCCAGCGCCTGGCGGATGATCTTCAGCGATTCAGTGATTTCCCGCACGCGCACGATGTACCGGTCCCAGCAATCGCCCACCTGGCCTTTTTCGCCGCGACCAATTGCTGGTTCGAAATCGTATTTCTCGTATCCGCTATAGGGCATGTCTCGCCTTAAATCCCAGTCAACGCCGCTGGCTCGCAGATTCGGTCCCGTAACCCCGTATGAGATGGCAACATCTCCCGGCAGTACTCCAACGTTCGCCGTCCGTTCGATAAAAATCTTATTGTATGATAGCAATTGATTCAGTTCAGGGATCTTCGGGTCCATGAAATCGCAGAATTCACGCACCTTGTCCGTCCAACCGTCGGGCACGTCCTGCGCCACTCCGCCGATGCGAATGTAGTTGTACAATAGGCGGCTGCCGCTCAACTCCTCCAGCAGATCGATGATGTGCTCCCGCTCCTGGAAGAGGTACAACAATGGCGTCCAGGCGCCGACATCGAGACCGAAGGTCGCCAGCAAAACGCAGTGGCTGGCGATCCGGTTCAATTCGCAAACGATAACCCGCAGCGTCTCCACCCGGTCGTTAACCTCGATCCCCATCAACTTCTCGACCGCCAGGCAATACCCTAAACTCATGTTCATACTGCCGAGGTAATCCATGCGGTCGGTGTAAGGGATCACCTGGTTCCAGGCGACGTTCTCGGCAACCTTCTCGAAACAGCGGTGCAGGTAGCCGATGTAAGGTGTGATCTTGGTGACCACTTCACCGTCGGTTTCCAGTTCGAGACGTAGCACTCCGTGAGTCGCAGGGTGCTGAGGCCCCATCTGCAGGGTCATCCGCTCCCCGAAAGGATCGACGCTCCCCGCGATCCTCTCCCATTTTTCGGGGACCGGCCCCAGGGCTATATTTAGCTCTTTAGTTTCCTTCATCGGTGGAACCTGGTACTGCGTTGGTTAGAGGAATCTTGTGCCAGAATTTGGGGGGCTCGTAATCCTTGCGCAGCGGATGGCCTTCCCAATCCTCGGGCAGTAAGATGCGCCGGTGATCCTGATGACTTTGAAAACGCATTCCCACGAGGTCATACGCCTCCCGTTCGTGCCATTCGGCCGTCCGCCAGATGGAAGAGACGGTCGGAATGACAGCATCATCCTTGGGGCAGCGCACCTTCAGAACGATCTGATGCTTGTGTTGCTGAGATCTCAGATGATAAACCACTTCTAAATGTTCCGGCCAGTCCAGCCCGGAAAGGCACATCAGGAGATCAAAGTTTAGCTCGGGATCCTCTTTCAAGAGTCTGGCGACGTCCGTGATCGCTTCGCGGGGCACCTCGATGGAAGGGTCCGGAGGCGTGTCGTTCAGGATTACCTGGAATCCTGCGGCGCTGAGTTTGCCGCTAATCTCTTCGGGGGTCATTGTGATTTATACCTTGTTAGGTTACCGTCCTATATGGATATTGCTTCTGATTGTAAACCTGATAAGGGAAGACCTCCGCCGCGATTCATTTCACACCAGGATCAACATCGGCGGATCCGCTTATCCGGTCTTTTTTGCCAGCGTCTCTTGTCTGATCAGTTCTTTCAATTCCAGGTAGCCGTCCAGCAGCGCTTCGGGCCGCGGGGGACAGCCGGGAATATAGACGTCGACAGGGAGAATCTGGTCAACTCCCTTAACCACGTGATACCCGTGCTGCCAGTAGGGGCCGCCGGTGTTGGCGCAGGATCCCATGGAGATCACCCAGCGCGGTTCGGGCATCTGATCGTAGAGCCGCCGGACGCGCTCGGCCATCTTGGCGGTGAGCGTCCCCGAGACGAGCAGGCAGTCAGCCTGGCGGGGCGATGGACGCGGAAAAATCCCCAGGCGATCCAGATCGAATCGGGATGCATTGGTGCACATCATCTCGATGGCACAACAGGCCAATCCGAAGGTGAGTGGCCAGATCGAACTCAATCTCGCCCAATTGAACAGTTTATCGACTGAGGTGATGATCACATTAGGGCCGTAGCGGCCTTCCAGTATTCCCATCTCTGCTCTCGTGCGATGATATTGCGATGATCTAACGCTTGGATAGTTTTATACAACTGACGCGAGGTGGCCGGGTTGCCACATCTCGTCATCAATCCTGCGAACCGGGTTCTGAATCTTGCTGAGTGGATAGGGTCGCGACCTTGGGTTTCGGCTTGATCCATTCCAGGTCGCGCTTGGCCCATACATAGGCCAGACCGACGGAGAGAATAACGACGAAGACGGCCATCTCGATCCAGGCGAACATACCCAGATCCCTCAAGTTCACACCCCAGGGAAACAGAAACAGGACCTCTACATCGAACACCAGGAATATCAGAGCGATGACGTAAAAGCGGGTGTTGAATCGGATCCAGGGGGAACCGATCGGTTCTTCACCGCATTCATAGGTGGTGAGTTTCTCCGGGTAGGGCTTTCGCGGGGATAACAACCGCTGCAGAAACAGTGCGATGAAAACCACACCGGCCGCCGCCGCGAAAAAGATGAAAACTGGTCCGAAATCCATGGATTCTCCGTGCGAAATTTCACTAATATACAAAATGAGGAGAATCAAGTCAACGAAAATTCCCGATTCTCGCCTTCAGCCGTAATTTCGGATAGGACTTGCATCCATTACGCGGGGTAATTATATTACCCGGCACAGGAGGATAGATGTATTTTTCAGACGAAATGGTGCGGGAATCCGAAGCCAATTACGGCCAACCTCAAGTGGTGAGACTAAACTACCCCACCCCGCGAGAAGATTTCGAATTTATCCGGTCTACGCAGAAGAACGGCCGGTCTCATGATATCACATTTTACCTCTATCACGACAATCGTCTCGCCGTGACGCGCAAACCGGTCTACCCCACCGGATGCTACCGGCCCTCCTCCGGTGGGCTGAATCCGGGTGAAAGCCTGGAAGCGGGCGCCGCCAGGGAAGCCTTCGAGGAGATGGGGATCGAACTGCGACTGGAACGCTATCTCCTGAGGAGCCGGGTGGATTTCGTCTGCGGCGCTGACCGGATCCGCTGGACCTCACACGTCTTCCAGGCGTGCTGCGATGGTTCGGAAGAGCCGGTCTTGAATCCTCAGGATCGCCATGAGATTGTGGATGCGGTCTGGGCGGACGAAGAGACGTTTTTCGGTCCGATGAGGAGGGGGCTTCTATCAACAGGTTTGACCGGCCTGCTCTACCGGGTTCACCTGCACGACAGGATCTGGAGATTGTACGGATGGGGGAAAGTGAAATGACCGGATAGCAGAAGCCCCGTCTCGACCGAAACGGGGCTTCAATTTCGCCTGCCGGGAGTCCCAGAGGGACGTCAGGCCCAATATCGGGATCGTTATAACCCCGGAGGCGTCAGCGGAGGCAGCGCCGAAATAGATTGATCGCGTGGAGGCTGCCGGCTGCCATGCCGCTGTATAATGATCGCAAGATCGATTGATGTCAAAGAAAGCCGCCACACCGGTTTGCCCCCCTCACGTAGTTCAGGCACGGTGCGGCGGCTTTTTCAAAGCGTCCCGCACATGACTCAACCCTATTAAAGGCAAAACCGGTGCCAGTTTTCAGTACCGTCCGCACAAAACGTAAATCCATATATTAAATAATCTTAAGAAAAGAGCCATATTGGGTTGCTGTCGGATTTTTTGACAGGGAATTCTGAGAAGGGCTAAAAAAGGCGGGTGATTATTGACAGGCGTTAAGCCTCGCACAAATCGTGGGTCTCGGCGGTGAGCTTGAACTTCTTCATTTTAGCCAGCAGCGTGGTGCGGTTGATGCCCAGCCTCCGGGCGGCCAAGCTGCGGTTGCCGCGGCATTCGGTGAGCATATCCTCCAGGAGACTCCTCTCATATTCGTCCACCCTCTCCTGCAGAGCCTCACTACCGCGTTGAAGCGAAGCCTCGACTTCCCCCATTCGAGACAAACGCTCGGGATCGAGGAATCCCAGCGTCTGCTGATCGATCCATTCCCCTTTGCAGAGCACCACGGCGCGTTCGATGGCGTTCTCGAGTTCGCGGACGTTGCCCGGCCAGGCGTGATTTTCCAGCATCTGCAGGGCTCCGGGAGTAAAACCTTCGAGGCGCTTGCCCACTTCCAGACTGAAACGATGGACGAAATGCCGGGCCAGTTTTAAGATATCCCCGCGCCGCTCGCGCAGGGGCGGAAGACCGATCGGGAAAACGTTCAGCCGGTAGTAGAGATCTTCGCGATAGGTCGCCTCATCCACCATCTTCTTCAAATCCCGGTTGGTCGCTGCGATGATCCGCACGTCCACGGAGAGATCCCGGGTCCCCCCCACCCTTCTGAAAGTCCCGTCCTGCAGGAACTGCAGCAGCTTCACCTGCGTCGAAAGAGACATCTCACCGATCTCGTCCAAAAACAGCGTTCCCCCGTCGGCCACCTCGAAAAGCCCCTGCTTCATGTTGATGGCGCCGGTGAAGGCTCCCTTCTCGTGGCCGAATAGCTCGCTCTCCAGGAGCGATTCAGACAGCGTTACGCAGTTGATCTTGACCAGCGGGCGGCGGTTGCGGGGGCTGTTGTAGTGGATGGCTCGGGCGATCAATTCTTTACCCGTGCCGCTTTCGCCGATGATCAGCGCCGAGGTGTTGGTCCCGGCAACGTCACGCACCAGGTCGTACACCCCCAGCATGCGCGGGTCGTCGCCGACGATGTTCTCGAAACGGTAGGGTTTGGCTAACTCTTCTGCAAGAAGTCTGCTCTCCCGACGCAGCCTCCCCACCTCCAGGGCGTTTTGCACCGTGCGCAGGAGATTCTCCACGTTGAACGGCTTTTCGACGTAATCCAGGGCGCCCTGCTTGATCGCCCTGACGGCGTCCTGAGTGGATTTCGATCCGGTGATCACCAGGACGGGCAGGTCAGGTTGATCCCCCTGCATCAGTTCCAGCAGCTTGAAGCCGTCCAGGTCGGGCATCTGCAGGTCGGTCAGCAGGAGATCGAAGCCGCCGGCCTTCAAGGTCTCATAGGCGGACGTCCCCCAGGACTCCGTCGTCACGCGGTAACCGTGACCCTCGAAGATGTCTCTGAGCAGCTCCAGGACGTCGGAATCGTCGTCGGCGATCAGAATGTGTGGTTTTTCCTTCGGTGCGGCCATCCTCGCTTCTGCTTTGACCTTATAATTATAGCCATCCTAAGCCCTCCATCCAAACCATTTCAGCCGGATTTTAACGGTTGACCGGACTCCAGTAAAAAGGATGACCAACCCTGCCCATTTCAAAAAATTTTGGCCGGGTGGGAAAAAGAGCTTGACAAAGAGGTCTTTTATCACTATATTAAAATGTGGCATTGTTCCCGGAGGATATTATGAAATCGTTAGTATCTGTTTTATTTTGTCTTGCGGTTTTCACCTTTTCAACCTCCCACGCCGACGTCATCACCGTATCCGGCAACGTCTCCGGCACCTGGTCGGCGGATACGGTGCTGGTAACGGGAGAAGCCCTGGTACCGCCGGGAGAGGTTTTGGAAATCATGCCCGGTGTGCAGGTGCTGTTCACGGTCAACTGCAAGCTGATTGTGCAGGCGAACTCCACCCTGATGGCGGTCGGCACGGAGTTCGAACCGATCCGTTTCGATGCATATAACATCAACAACTGGTGGCACGGCATCGAATTTCTGAATGCACAAGATTCCTCTAGATTGGAGCATTGCATACTGAAGCGAGGGCAGGAAAGTGCTTTACGATTCGAATATTGCAGCCCGACAATCGCAAATTGTATCATAGATAGTTGCCAAGCCAATGGGGATGGTGGTGCCATGCACTGCTATTATTCAAGTCCCATCATTAGCAGTTGCGTAATCAGTAATAATTCCTCAAATGATGACGGTGGAGGAATTTATGCCTATGAGTCTAACATCACCATAACGGATAGCGAGTTTACAAACAACTGGGCATCTGACTGGGGAGGAGGATTTGTCTGTCTCTATTCTAATCCCATTATTATTGGCAATACTTTCATTGGGAATTCAACTAACAACGATGGTGGGGCGCTTGGAATTGATGTCAGCCCAAGCGGGATTATTGCCGATAATCTGATCACTTACAATATGGTTGACGATCAGGGAGCGGGAATAATATGTTGGGGATCGAGCCCGGAGATCACAGGGAATATAATTAGCAGTAATTTTGCCGCGGGCAGCGCGGGTGGAATCTGTTCAAAAGTCGACTCTGCGCCAATTATAAATGGTAACGTTATCGTGGATAATGCAACGTCTCAGACGGGTGGAGGGATTTCCTGCTTTACGAACGGAAACACGATAGAAAATAATATCATCAGCAATAACACGTCCTTCTATCAGGGAGGCGGCATTTATTGCTCCGGATCGTTAAATATCATAGACGGCAATTTCATTTCCGGTAACACCGTCAGGGGCGGTTACTATGGAGGTGGGTTGTACATTAACAGTGGCTCAGACCATGTCGTCGCCAATAATACCGTCGGTTATAATTTCGCCGCCAATGGTGGAGGCGTGTACGTATCCTATGCTTCAAATCTGGATATGAAAGGTAATTCCGTTGCCCATAACACCGCTTCAGGTCAGTGCGGCGGAGTATACCTATATGGTGGCAGCGGAGCCTTCTATAAGAATACCGTTCGCGATAACAGTAGCACCGCCGGCGGAGGATTGCAATTTCAAACCGGATCGTTCATAATAACAAACCTAATCGTGCGCGGTAATACGCCCTCCCAAATCACCGGCTCTGCGCCCGCCATCACTTATTCCGACATCGAAGGCGGCTTCCCCGGCACCGGCAATATCGACGAGGATCCTCTCTTCGCCACTGTCGCCCAGCCCTTCTCTGAACTCCTCTGTGGATCCCCGTGCATCGACAGCGGCGATCCCGATCCGATGTACCTTGATCCTGACACCACCCGGTCGGACATGGGGGCCTGCTTTTACGACCAGAGTGTACCCGTCCGCATGCTGGCAACACCCTACGACGCGCCCAATCTCATCCCCGCCGCTGGCGGTGATTTCGAACTCAAGCTCACCCTGTCGAACCATACCAACTCCCAGCAACCCGTCCTGATATATTGCGACATCACCCTGCCCGATGGAAGCATTTACGGCCCGGTCATCGGCCCCATAAACTACACCGCGGCTCCCAACAGCAACATCAGCCGGATCCGCACCCAGAGCGTCCCGGCCGTCGCACCGCTGGGCGTCTATCATTACAACGCCTACGCGGTCATGGGCACGGATACCTCCATGAGCAGCTTCATCTTCGGCAAACTGGGAGTATCGGATGACGATAATACGTCCGGATGGAGCAACAGCGGCGATTCCTTCGAAGGGCCAATCAGTTACACGAAACTTATAGCAAATCAGCCCACCGAGTTTTCACTCGAACAGAACCACCCCAATCCTTTCAATCCCGTCACCACTATCGGGTTTACCCTGCCAAAGGCGGGTATGACGAAACTCACGATATTCGACCTGCAGGGCCGCCGAATCGCATCTCTGATCGACGACTGGTATCCTGCCGGTGATCATGAAGTCGTCTTCGACGGGTCAAACTTTCCTTCCGGAATCTACCTTTACCGCCTCGAGGCTGGAGATTTCACCGCTTCGGGCAAAATGGTGTTATTGAAGTAAATTGTGGAGGCGAACATGCGCGGGAATAGTCTTATTATCTCCGTCTTAATGCTCCTGGCAGTCGGCGCCTCCCACGCCGACGTCATCACCGTCTCCGGCAACGTCTCCGGCACCTGGTCGGCCGATACGGTGCTGGTAACGGGAGAAGCCCTGGTGCCGCCGGGAGAGGTTTTGGAAATCATGCCCGGTGTGCAGGTGCTGTTCACGGTCAACTGCAAGCTGATTGTGCAGGCGAACTCCACCCTGATGGCGGTCGGAACAGAACTCGAACCGATCCGCTTCGACGCATACTATGCCAGTAACTGGTGGCACGGCATCCGCTTCCTCTCCGCCAACGACACATCCCGGCTGGAACACTGCATCATCAAGCGGGGCTGGGCGTCCGGCGCGGATACGGAGGGCGGCGGTCTTCAGTTCAACAGTTGCGGTCCTACGGTCAAAAACTCCACTGTCGACAGCTGC
>JALGZU010000082.1 GCA_025774735.1 candidate division LCP-89 bacterium
GGCTGGAAAGGCATCGGTGAAACCGAATCACTGACCCTGAACGTTCCGACCGAAGTATATAAATATAACGAACCGGATGAATTTCGCCTGCCCTTCGATTCCGAAAAAATCCCCTATGACTGGGAAATCAAAATGGGATGAGATTGTCAGGCGATAATAATAACAGATAGAATAGCATGTACGATAAATTACTTTTCGAAATATCCAAATCCGGAAAACGGGGCATACGCATGCCCAAACTGGATACACCCCGCAGGGAGAATCTAATCCCGGAAAATGCACTCCGCAAAGAGAGCATCGGATTACCAGAAGTGAGCGAGCCTGAAGTGGTGCGCCACTTCGTCAACCTTTCCGATAAAAACCACCACATCGACCGCGGATTCTATCCCCTCGGCTCCTGTACCATGAAGTACAACCCCAAGGTCAACGAGCAGACCTGTCGTCTGTCCGGTTTCACCGGTCTGCATCCTCTCCAGGATACGGAACACGCTCAGGGTGCACTTCACCTGATGGTGGAGTTGGGCGACATGTTGACCGAAATTACGGGTATGGACGGCATCACCCTGCAGCCCGCAGCAGGTGCCCACGGCGAACTGACCGGTCTGTTACTGATGCGTGCTTACCATGAAGCCAATGGCGATCCCCGTCGCAAGGTCATCATTCCCGACAGCGCCCATGGTACCAACCCGGCCTCCATTATCACGGCGGGTTACGAAGTGGTCCAGATCCCTTCCGGCGCTGACGGTTTGATCAATCTGGACGGCCTGAAAGAGGTACTGGATGACCAGGTCGCCGCCATGATGATCACCAATCCCAACACCCTGGGTCTGTTCGAATCCCGCATCCTCGAGGTGGCTGAAGCGGTGCATGAAGTCGGCGCTCTGCTCTACATGGACGGTGCCAACCTGAACGCCATGCTGGGTATTACCCGCCCCGGCGATATGAACTTCGACGTTGTTCACCTGAACCTCCATAAAACCTTCTCCACGCCGCACGGCGGTGGTGGCCCCGGCTCCGGACCCGTGGCAGTCAAGAAGCATCTCGTTCCCTTCCTGCCGTCCCCTCTGCCGGTCAGGGATGAAGACGGTTACCGCTGGGCTGAACCATCCCCACAATCGATCGGTAGAATCGGGAGCTTTTATGGAAATTTCGGCGTCCTGGTGCGGGCTTACACCTACATACGCATGATGGGAGCCGATGGCCTGCGCAAAGTCAGTGAAAACGCTGTCATCAATGCTAATTATATGAAGCGTTTACTGGAATCTCACTACGATCTCCCCTATAAGCGCACCCCCATGCACGAAGTCGTCTTCTCCGGTGACTGTCTGAAAGAGCACGGCGTCAAGACCACCGACGTCGCCAAGCGGCTGCTCGATTACGGGTTCCACGCCCCCACCATCTACTTCCCCCTGATCGTGCACGAAGCGCTGATGATGGAACCCACCGAAACCGAGTCGAAGGATACCTTGGACGCCTTCGCAGACGCCCTGATCAAAATCTCCGAAGAGGCACGGGACAATCCCGATCTCGTCAAGGGAGCGCCCTATACGACTCCCGTCGGCAGGTTGAATGAAGCCGCCGCCGCGAGAGCCCTCGATGTGGCTTACCACAAGGGGAATTCCTGATCTGTTCCTTTCTCCTCGGTAAGTGTTTGAAATACAAACCCTTAAGGGTTTTAAATAGCTGCAATGAGTGAATCCGTCCCGAATCAATTGCCTTCAGATCTCCTGGAGGCATTAAATTTATCCAGTTTCGTGGCCCTGGACCTGGAGACCACCGGCCTGGATCCCGCTTTCGAACGCATCATCGAAGCCGGTGCCGTCCGCTTCCGGGATGGGGTGGAGATTGAAACCTTCGAATCCCTCATCGCCTGTCCCGTATCTCTGTCGCCGTTCATCGTCGAACTCACCGGTATCACCGACGCCATGCTGGAAAACCAGCCCTTGGAAGAGACCATGCTGCAGAACCTGTTGGACTTCATCGGCGACGACGTCATCGTCGGTCAGAACGTCAACTTTGACCTCTCCTTCCTGCGGGTTGCTTTGCAGCGTAACGGCGCTGAAGAAAAACTCCACCAACACGCCATCGATACCGCCCTCTTAGCCCGCGTATTTTTACCCACGCTTCCTTCCCGCGGGCTCTCGTCGCTGGGCCGCTTCTTTAATCTCGACGTTGCAGAAGCGCACCGCGCCCTGGCCGACGCCCGCCGCTGCGGCGAGGTCCTCTGCCGTCTGCTCTCGTTCTTCACCCGGGTGGATATCAAAACCGTCGATCTGCTGAGGCGCCTCTCGGAAGGCCTTTACCACCCCTCCGCCTGGATATTTACGGAATGGGCGAACTACCTCATGCAGGCCCCCTCGGTGGAAAGTGGCTTTCAACCACATAAACTGCCCCATTTGCGGGAGAACGTCCTCGGGAAACTGCCCCATGCCGGTTCCTTGGAAGCCGCCGAAGCCCAGGCGGACGGGACCGAACCGGTTACACCGGTGGACGAAGACGAAATCGCCGGTTTCTTTCAGCCGGACGGCATGTTGCAGAAGGCGTTTCCGAAGTTCGAACACCGCCCCCAGCAGGTCGAAATGGCTTCGGCGGTAGCAGGCACTCTTAATGATGGTGGTCACCTGGCTGTGGAAGCGGGCACTGGTGTTGGTAAATCGCTCTCCTACCTCGTTCCCTCGATCTACTGGGCGCAGGAAAACCGGGAACGAGGCGAACGCGTCATCGTCTCCACCAACACCCGCAACCTCCAGGAACAGCTCTTCTACAAGGATTTACCCTCCCTGACCGGAGCCCTGCCCTTGGATTTCAGCGCCGTGCTCTTAAAAGGTCGCTCAAACTACCTCTGCAAGCGCCGCTGGGAAAACCTGACCACGGAATATCCCGTTCGGCTCTCCAATCCTGAACGCCTATCGGCGCTTGCATTGGCACTCTGGGCGGATCAGACCCGTACTGGCGACGTTGCCGAAGTAGGAGCCTTCGGCGGCGAAGGGTCAGGAGCACTCTGGGGAAGGTTGGCATCTGACGGCGCCGCCTGCCGGGGCCGCCGCTGCCGCTTCCGCAATTACTGTTTTCATGCGAAAATCCGAACTGCCGCTGGCCGAGCCCACGTCGTCGTGGTCAACCACGCCCTCCTGATGTCCGACCTGGCCGCAGACCACGCCCCCATCGGGGCCTATAACACCCTGGTCATCGACGAAGCCCACCACCTGGAACGGTCCGCCTCCCAGCACCTCGGACTCGAAATCAACGAGTGGATGCTGAAATCCTGGGCACAGCGCATCTACGAATCCGGCAAAATCCCCACCGGGCTGCTGACCCAGGTCCTTCTCGGATTGGGGGCGACAACGTCCGATCACCCCGCCATCGAAAGCCTGACTAAAATCTTGGAAATCGCCTGCACGAGAGTAGACGAACTGCGCCGCTTTGCTGTCGATTTCTTCGATAAGTTCAGCGCCGCCATGAGATCGGACGGTGGGAACCAGAACAGCGGTTACAGCCGCAAGGCCCGTCTGCGTGATCCCGGCCAGGCCATCAGGGAAGTCTTCGACGGAGAACCCGAACTTCCAACCGGCATCACCGCCGTCGCCGAGATCCTCCAGACCACCGTCGAAAGTCTGGAAGACGTTCCCCTGACCGCCCTGCCCCGCGCCGAAGATTGGCTGGATGACTTGAGCGGAGCCTCAGAAGAGCTGCTCCAGTTCCATGAAACCTTGAAATTCTTCCTCGCCCCGCCCGACGAAGACTGGGTCTGCTGGGCCGAACTCCCTTCCCGCGAGGACTTCACCGCCCGGCTCTACGCCGCGCCTTTGAACGCCGGTGACATCCTCCGTGACCGGCTCTTCTCGGGATTGCGCTCTGCGGTCATGACCTCCGCCACCCTGGCCGTGGCAAACCGCTTCAACTACTTCCTGCGTAAGATCGGCCTGTCTGACGCCGAAAACGTCCGCACCCTGCAGCTCGGCAGCCCCTTCGACCTCGACGAACAGATGTTGATCGGTCTGCCCGCCTACCTGCCCACACCCCGCTCGTCGTCCTACGAAGAGGAGATCACCCGCTTCGCCGCCGACCTGCTGCGGACCATTCCCCGGGGCACATTGGGACTATTCACATCCTACCGCACCTTGCGTTCCGTCAGTGATGCCCTAGAGAAGGAACGGCCGATCCAATCTCTCCTCGTGCAGGGGCGAGACGGCTCCCGCGACCAGCTGCTGCGCCGCTTCCGGGATGAACCGGGCTCCATCCTCCTGGGCACCGATAGCTTCTGGGAAGGCATCGACGTGGTGGGAGAGGCGCTGGAACTGCTACTGGTTGCCAAGCTCCCCTTTGAAGTGCCCTCGGAACCGCTGGTCGAAGCCCGCCTGGAGAGGCTGAAGGCCGAAGGCCGGGACCCCTTCATGTACTACACCGTCCCCGAAGCCATCGTCCGCCTGCGCCAGGGGGTGGGCCGCCTGATCCGTTCTAAAACCGACCGCGGCGCCGCCCTGATCTGCGATTCCCGTCTGGCGTCGTCCCGCTACGGTCAAGCCTTTCTCGAATCCCTTCCCGTCCCCGTGCAGGTCTGGCAGACCCGCGATGAAACCATCCAGGCGCTCGAACGTTTTTTTGAAAAGGGGAAATAGAACCACCGGAGGATCCATGAAGCGCATCGATCACATCGCCATCGCCGTAACCGATCTGGACGCCGCCGAAGCCGCCTATACGCACCTGCTCGATCTTGAATGGCTGGGCCGGGAAGAGGTCGAATCCCAGAAGGTGCTGACCAGTATGTTCAGGGTGGGGGTGAGCCGCATTGAACTGATCGCCCCCACCGGAGACGATTCCCCCATCGCTAAATTCCTGCAAAAAAGAGGCTCCGGCATCCACCACATCTGCTTCGAAGTGGACGATATCGACGCCGAAATCGCCCGCCTGAAAGAACAGGGTGCCCGCCTCCTGAACGAAACCCCCACGCCCGGCGTCGGCGGTACCCGCGTCGCCTTCCTCCACCCCAGAGAAGCTGCCGGCGTCCTGATCGAACTCGTCCAGAAGTAGGAGCAATCCCGTGTGTCCGCCAGAAATGTAATACAAAAACGTAGGGCGGGGGTGCTTCCCCCGCCACCGTCATTCTCCATAGGAGTCCTACGGACCTGCGAACGCAGGAATCCAGGGATGTTAGGAAAACAGTTGTGCGTATGCCCTTTTCTCTCCCCCGCACATTCGGTTGTAAGGGCAGGCCCCTCACAACGTGATCCCTACGGGACGTGCCTGCCCTACGGTCATTGCGAGCCCCGACTTGTCTGGGCGAAGCAATCTCATCTTTCTAAGAAAATACCTGTCATTCCGGACTTGATCCGGAATCCAGAACTTCGTAGGGCGGGGGTGCTTCCCCCGCCCTTGTCATCCCTGCGTACGCAGGGATCCAGAGGAGCTAAAAACGCGTAGGGATCGGCTTGCCCTTAGCGGTCTTGCACCAACCCGTCATATCTTACTTTCTTCCCCCGCCTTTTCGGTTGTAGGGGCACCCCCCCGTGGTTGCCCTAAATTGTAGGGGTGGACCCATGTGTCCGCCCTTTTAAAATATCAGCGCAATCAGCGTAATCCGCGTAATCAGCGGTTCAGACAGAATAATTCCCCCCGAAAAAACTATTCCTTGACATCGCCGCATTTCTTGCGTATATTAACTCATGAGCATTTATTTGGGGATCAGTATGAAATACCTCCTATTACTCCTCTTACCGGTGCTTGTCTTCGCCCAAGACTTCGTTTTCGAGATGGAGTACGACAGTATTCCACTGGAAGTGGATGGGTATGACGTTCCTGTGCCCTGGACAGGTGGATATTCTTATAGTCATCCTGCTCTTTGTGATCTTGATTCGGATGGTGATCCCGATCTATTCCTTGGTCAGGTACAAGGTATCATCTCATACTTCGAAAACCAAGGAACAGCCACAATCCCTTCCTTTTCATTAATCGAAGAGATCTGGCAGGGGATGGATGTTGGGGGTCACTCTGGTCCATCATTTCAGGACTTGGATGCGGACGGTGACTTCGACTTAGTCCTGGAGTCGGGAAATCTGCAAACTTCAATATGGCTGAACGTTGGGACACCTAGTATCCCTTTATTCGAATTATACATTGACACACTAAAAGACGAATTTGGTACACCAATTGATGGGACATACGGTGATTTTATCGACATAGATGCAGATGGTGATTTGGATTTCTTCACGGGGGCCTGGTACACAGGAACGGTCAGTTACTATGAAAATATAGGCGATACATCAAGCGTAGTCTTATCCCTTGTAACCTCTAATCTGTTGGGAACTAATTTAAACGACTTTATAAAGTTAAAATTTTGTGATATTGATGATGATAGCGATTATGACCTGTTTATAGGGGACCGATATGGCCATATCCAATATTTCCCGAATGAGGGAAATCCGGTGATTTACAACTTCGGAAATCAAGTCGTAAATTGGCAAGGCATTGATGTTGGGGATTACGCTGCGCCTGAATTCTGTGATATCGATGGCGATGGAGACCTTGATTTGTTGATAGGGAAAGATAATTACAATGATTACTCCACACCGGGTGCCCTTCACTTTTGGGAGAATACAGATTCCGGCTTTGTTGAATTTACCCAAACCTTTTTAACTTTCGACGCTGGACTCGGAAACGAAACCGATCTATGTGACATTGATTTAGATGGTGATCTAGATCTCTTTTTTCAAACGAATATGTCCTTAGGCTGGATGGAAAACATTGGCTCGTCTAATTCCCCTTCATTCAGACTTGAAACCTACAATCTACTATATGTTTCGCCTGGTAGCAATGACTTCGCGGATTTAAATGGTGATTCACTACCTGATTTGATTACTGCTGATAGTTGGGGTGGTATTCTTACCTATTGGGTTCGAAACCCGCAACCTGAGATCGTTGCATTTGAAGAAGCAAGTACGATGCAATCTGGCTACCTCATTAATGAGATTTCTTTAGCTGATATGGATGCGGATGGCGATGCAGACCTGCTTTTAGGTGGAGCCGAGACCTTTCCCAGCAATCCACGCTTAGTCTATTATGAAAATCAAGGATCTTTACAACAACCTGATTTTGTAATGATTACAGATAACTATAAGAATATCCTTCCTGGTTTGAACCTCTCGAGTGTCGTTCCGACTTTGTGCGATGTGGATTTAGATTCTGACTTTGATCTGTTATTTCTGGATGTATCAACCAGTGCAGTTCACCTTTATGAAAACACTGGCACCCCAGATTCTGCACAAATGGTTTTCGTCAGTGACGATTTTTTAGGCTATGATTTCTACAGTCCACTGATGTTGGATTGCGGCGACATCGATCAAGATGGAGATATGGACGTCTTTGGTGGTGCTTACATGGGCGGTATTATATTTTTACGCAATGTAGCTGACGAAAATGAAGTAGGTCCCAGAAGACCTTATATCGCCTACCACGGCTTAGACTTCAGCATCGGCCCAAATCCCGCCAATCCGGTCACCTGGATCAGCTTCTCACTTCCTGCGCCGCAGGAGGCTACGCTGGCTGTTTATAACATCCTCGGAGCGAAGGTCACCACTCTCGCCTCCGGTCTCCAGATGCCCGGCACTCACAATTATATCTGGAATGCCTCGCAGTACTCCTCCGGTCTTTACATCATCCGCCTGGAAACGCCACAAAATACCTCATCACAGCGCGTAATAACGATAAAGTAAGAAGTGTCATTCCTGCGGACGCAGGAATCCAGGGGAGCTAATAGCGCACCGCTGTGTGCGCCCTTTTCATCGCCCATTCTTTTATCGGTCATTGCGAGGAATCCGCCATCCGGCGGATGACGTGACAATCTCATTTAAAAAAAATAGCCGTCATTCCCGTTCTACCAGGAATCTGACGGCTCTTAACTCTACGAAATCGATTTAATCAGCGCAAATCTACGATTCAGAAAATAACCTCAGGCCGCTTCAGCGGCCTTTCCAGCCATTCGTAGCCCACTGCTTTAGCGGTGAGCAAAACTACCTCCCCAGACTGATCCCGATCGACTCCGCGGTCTTCACCATCTGCCCTTCTGGATCGACCAGCTTCTGCTTTCCCACGGCCTCTTCTAAGGGCACCGCCACGACCTTCGCCTGCCGCAGAGCCACCATGTGCCCGAACTTCTTCTTCACCACCAGGTGCACGGCTTCCGTGCCGAAGCGCGTGGCCAGTATCCGGTCGAAGGTGCTCGGCTTGCCGCCCCGCTGGATGTGTCCCAGCACGGTCACCCGGGTCTCCATGTCCAGATGCTTGCCGATCTCGTGCCCCACCAGGTGCCCGATGCCGCCTAACCTCTCCAGCCCGTGAGTCTGCTCGGCAGTCTCCTGCACGATTCTCTTGCCGTCTTTCGGAAACGCCCCTTCCGCCACCACGATGATGGAGAACTTGCGGCCGTTTTTGCGGCGGTCGTCGATCTTCTTGAAGACCGCCTCCCAGTCGAAGGGGATCTCCGGGATCAGGATCACGTCCGATCCCCCGGCGATGCCCGATTCCAAAGCGATCCAGCCGGCGTCCCGGCCCATCACCTCCAGCACCATCACCCGGTGATGCGATTCCGCCGTCGTGTGTAGCTTGTCCAGCGCCTCCGTCGCCGTGGTGATGGCCGTGTCGAATCCGAAGGTTACTTCTGTTGCCGAAAGATCGTTGTCGATGGTCTTGGGCACGCCCACCACTTTGGCGCCCATCTTGGCCAGTTCGTTGGCGATGTGCAGACTCCCATCCCCGCCGATGACAATCAAGGCGTCAACCCGCAGTTCTTCCAGCCGCGCAAGCAGTTCCTTCGACTTGTCCTCTTTGACGATCTTCCCGCCCTTTTCCACCGGGTAGCTGAAGGGATCGCCCCGGTTCGACGTCCCCAGGATGGTCCCGCCCCGGTAGAGCAGCCCGGCCACGTCCGGCAGGTCCAGACGCCACGGATCCTGCCGAGTCACCAGCCCTTCGTACCCGTCGGGAATCCCCAGAACGTAAGCTCCGTATTGCAATTTCGCCGTTTTTACTGCCGCCCGAATGACGGAATTAAGACCCGGAGCGTCTCCACCCCCGGTTAAAATAGCGATATTATGAAGCATCGCTTGCCCCCGGAATGATGATGTAAAGGTTTATTAATTATAATTATAGATTACTCGAGGAATGGCCGCTTACCCTCGCGCAGCACCGTGTGCGGTTCCGCGCTCAGATCGACCACGGTTGATTCCTCATGCGGGATGTTGCCTCCGTCGATGATGCAGCCCAACTGCTTCCCCAGCCTCCCCTCGATATCCTGCGCGTCCATAAACAGGCCGTAATCCGTTACCTCGGCGCTGGTGGTCAGGATCGGTTCGTCCAGCTCACGTACCAGTTCCTGGACAATGATGTTGTCCGGCACGCGGATACCCACCGTACGCTGCTTCGTCAGCATGATTTTGGGTACCTCCCGAGTCGCTTCCAGGATGAACGTGAACGGCCCCGGCAGGTAGTGCCGCATCGCCTTGTAGGCGGGATTGGACACCCGCGCGTAGACCGAGATGTGCTTCAGATCCGCGCAGAGCAGGGCCATGGGATGGCGTTTGTCCACCTTCTTGATGAAATAGAGCCGCTCGATCGATTTTTTATCTCTTAGCCTGCAGCCGAAAGCGTAAACCGTATCCGTGGGCAGGGCGATCACCTCGCCTTTTTGCAGGATTTCGACGGTCTTGCGGATCAGCCGCAACTGTGGATTGACGGGATTGACTCGGAATATCATCGCAGGCTTGACACGGTCAGGAACTCTCCATAATATCGGCATTAAGATACAAAAAAATACCCATAAATGAAAGCTTTTTCCTTAAAATACAGGGCGTCACACCCCGGATGTGGCAGTAAAATCAATGCCTTGAAAATGACTTGACTTTGCCTTTTCAGTGACGTAAATTTAT
>JALGZU010000499.1 GCA_025774735.1 candidate division LCP-89 bacterium
TCACCTACGGACAGAACAACCTGAACGACGGTCAACGCATCAATATCGTCAATTCCTGAGGCAACGAAACCAGGTAGGATAAACTATGTTTCTTTCGGATGCATCCATAAAACGTCCCGTGATGATGACCATGGTCATCTTCTCCTGCGTGGTCATCGGGCTGTTCTCGTTAAGCCAGCTCGGCATCGACTTCTTCCCCGACATCGAGTTTCCTTTCGTGACCATCGTGACCGTCTATCCCGGCGCCGGTCCCGAGGAGGTGGAGACCCTGATTACGAAACCTATTGAAGAGGAGGTCTCCTCCATTCAGGGCATCAAGACGATCACCTCGGTGGCTCAGGAAGGGATGAGCCTGACGTTCATCGAATTCGAGATCGGCCGGAACGTGGACATGGCCGCCATAGACGTGAAGGACAAGGTCGACGCCATCCGCAGCGACCTGCCCGAAGACGCCTTCGATCCCGAGATTCAGAAGTTCGACATCGGCGCTATCCCCATCATGAACCTGGCCGTTTCCAGCCCCCGCGCGCTGGATCAGTTGTACGTCTTGACCGACGAAGAAATCAAAACCCAGCTCACCCGCATCGACGGTCTGGCCAGCGTGGAGATCGTGGGTGGGAAGGAGCGGGAGATTCACGTCGCCGTGGACCGTAGAAAGCTACAAGCGCGGGATTTATCCATTCTGCAGGTGGTGCAGGCGCTGTCCCAGGAAAACCTGAACCTCCCTTCCGGCCGCATCACCGCAGACCGGAAAGAGTACTCCATCCGGGTCAAGGGCGAATTCGAAACCATCGCAGAGATCCAAAATCTCTACCTGCCCATGTCGAAAAACGGTGGGCCGGTGCGGCTGGCAGACATCGCTATGGTCGAAGACACGTTCGCCGAACAGCGCGAACTGGCACGGTTGAACGGCGTCTCGTCGGTGGGCCTCTCGCTGATCAAGCGTTCCGACGCCAATTCGGTTCAGGTCGGAGCGAAGGTCAAGCGGGAACTGGTGAAGTTAGAGAGAAACCTGCCCTCCGACGTGCAGATCTCAATCGCCCGCGACATGACCGATTTTATCAAGAATTCGGTTGATGACGTCTGGAGCAACCTGATCATCGGGATTCTACTAACGGCGCTGGTGCTGTTTCTGTTTCTCCACTCATGGAAGGGGACGGTGATCGCGGCCATCGCCATGCCGGTATCGATCGTCTCTACCTTCACGCTGTTGATGTTCGCCGATTTCACGCTGAACATGATGTCGTTGATGGCTCTGGCGATTTCGGTGGGCATCCTGGTGACCAACTCCATCGTGGTGCTGGAGAACATCGAACGCTACCAGAAGCTGGGCAAATCCCTGAAAGAGGCGGCTTCCATCGGAACCCGGGAGATCGCCATCGCGGTGGCGGCGGCAACCCTGACCAACGTGGTGGTTTTCACGCCGATCGCCTTCATGTCGGGGATCGTGGGGCAGTTTTTCAAGCAGTTCGGACTGACGGTCTCCTTTGCGACGCTCTTCTCTCTGCTGGTCTCCTTCACCCTGACGCCCATGATGGCGGCTTACAAGATGAGCCGGCTAGTGTACCTGCTGGCAGGCGTCGTGACGGGCCTCTTAGTGCTGCTGGCTCTGGGCTGGCAAGTGCTCTTTATCCTGGTCGGTTTCCTGGCGCTGGTGGCGATCATCACCCGCTCCGGCATGTTGAAGAAGATTTTCACCGCTTGGGACCGCATGTACGAGGAGTTGGCCCGTTCTTACAACAGGGGGCTGCAGTTTTTCCTGAACCATCGGATGATCCTGTTCGGCCTGGTATCGCTTATGTTTGTCAGCAGCCTGGTCGTTGCCGGACTCTTCATCGGATCGGAGTTCTTCCCCAGATCCGACGCCGGGAATTTCGCCGTTTCCGTGGAAATGCCCGCCGGTGCGACCATGGGCGAAACCGACCGGGTTCTCAAGCGCATCGAGTCTGAAGTCGCCAAAATAGCCGAAGTCGAGACCGTCTTCAGCGAAGTCGGGACCAACGAATCGGGCGGATTTGGAGTCAACGAGGGCGTCCATCTGGGTGTGGTAGTCGTGCAGCTACAAGACAAACCACCGCGCGAGCGCTCCGTCTTCGAAATCATCGATGAACTCAGACCCCATCTGATCGACATCCCGGCGGCGCAGATCCTGCTGCAGCCGGGGCAGATGTTCGGCGGCGGTGGTGAAGCCGACCTGACCATCGAAGTTGTGGGGCCTGACACGGATGTCCTGGCGGTCCTGGCTGGCCAGATCGTGGACAGCGCTGCCACCGTGCGGGGCGTCATCGATCCACGCAGCTCCTGGAGGGTCGGCAAGCCGGAATTGAGTATCAATCCCCGTCGGGAGCTCCTGGCGGATCAGAATCTGAGCGTGGCTCAGGTGGGAATGAGCATGCGGACCATGATCGAAGGGCAGAAGGTCACCAAGTTCCGCGAAGGAGACCGGGAGTACGATGTGCGGGTCAAACTGCAGGAAGCAGACTTGCAGCAGATCGAAGCGGTGCCGGATTTCGCTGTATCTACGGAAGAGGGACCGCA
>JALGZU010000500.1 GCA_025774735.1 candidate division LCP-89 bacterium
CGGTATGGAGCAATCTCATTCAACCAGTGCTCGGTCTTCGCCGCCAGCGTTTCAGTGTTGATGTAAGTGGGTCGGGGCATCTTTAAGTCTGAAATCAGTACAAGAGGACAACCAGGCGTCGCGGACCATGAGCGCCGCGCACCAGCACCTTTTCGATGTCAGCGGTCAGAGACGGACCGGTCACCCAGGTCATGGAAATCATCCCTGGATCGATGTTGTCGGTGCGCATTCCCGTCAGAAAGCTCACCTTGTCAGGATAGACACGATCCCGCCGCAGCAGAACCACGTGAACCGGGGGCAGCAGGGCGGCCAGGCGGCCGCGTTCGAATGAATGAAACAGCACGATGGTCCCGGTATCGGCGATGCCGGCCTGCGCAGTGGTGATCCCCACGGCGGCTCCGGCGGCCTCTTCCAGGGAGACCTCTTCCCGCCGCAGCACCTTGCAACCCGCCTCTTCGACTAACCGGGGAACAGCCTGGCGTTCCAGTTCCAGATCGGCGGGCATCAGCACCCCGCTGCCGCGGTCGTCGCACAGCAGGCTGCGCAGAACACTCAGAGCCGCTTCACCGCTCGCCAGGATGTGAGCTTCACCCCCGGCCAAATGCAGCATCTCCACGAAACACTGCAGGGTAACTTCGTTCCCTCGGTCATCGATCCGGGCAACCATCTCGTCGCTGGCATCGTTCAACTCCGCATTCTGTGCTGCAACGCCTGCAACCGCACGCCGGATACTCTGGAGGACTTCGTTCTTGCTGCCTGTGGACACGGTCTGCCGTCACTCTTCTTGTTGTGGAAAATCTATTTTGAAAAGGTCTTCGAACGGTTTGGCGGCCGGTTCCGGGCTGGTGCGCTCCCGGCCCCAAATGGGCAAACGTGGAGACCACCAACCGCTCATGAAATTGTGATAGATTAAGCGCGGCCAACGAGCCAGGCTGCGGTAGAGACCGGGTCGATCCGCAACTTGCGTCCAGGCGCTCATCGCCGCTTTTTCGGCCGTCCAGGCACTCTTCCTGGAATTGATCCGTTCCCGCAGGGTCAGCAGCATGTGATGAAGGTCGATCTTCACGGGGCAGGTTTCACTGCACTGCCCGCATAGGCTGCTGGCGAAGGGATGGTCTTCCGCCCGGTCGTACCCCAGGAATACCGGCGCCAGCACCGCCCCGATGGGACCGGGATAAACCCAGCCATACGCGTGCCCCCCGGTGCGCCGGTAAACCGGACAGGCGTTCAGACAGGCCCCGCAGCGGATGCAGCGCAGCACCTCCCGCAGTTCGGGATCCGCCAGCGCTCTGGTCCGCCCGTTGTCCAGAATGACCAGGTGCAGCGCACGGGGACCGTCGTGCTCGTTCTGAGCACTGGGACGGTTGAAAAACAGCACCGATCCAGTAATTCGCTGACCGGTCGCAGAGCGTGGCAGCACCTCCAGCAACGGCATCAAATCATCCCAGGTCGGCACTACTTTCTCGATGCCCATCACCACGATCTGTACTTTGGGGACGGCGCTTACCAGGCGGCCGTTACCCTCGTTTTCCACCATAATCGGCGTGCCCGTCTCGGCCACGGCGAAGTTTGCTCCGGTGATGCCGATATCGGCTTCCAGGAACTTCCGGCGCAGCACTTTCCTCGCAACCGATATCAACTCCACGGGATCATCGGTGTACTCCACCCCCAGCTTCTCAGCGAAGAGCTTGCCGATGTCAACCCGGGAAAGGTGCAGGGCCGGAGCAGTAATATGCGAGGGCATCTGATCTGCTATCTGCACGATATATTCGCCCAGATCAGTCTCTACAACCTCGAAACCCTGCTTCTCCAGAAAACCGGTCAGACCGATCTCCTCGGTGGTCATCGACTTGGACTTGGCGATGACGGGAAGCGTAACCCCTTTGGCAGGGATGCTGACCCGGCAGATGTCGCCGATAATGCGGTTGGCTTCTGCCCCATCCCGGGCCCAGTGCACCTGTCCGCCCTTGGTGGCGAGACGCTCCTCAAGGGTCAACAGGTGACGGTCCAGATCGGCCAGAGAGCGGTCGCGGATGCGCGCGACATGGTCGCGCAGCTCTTCCCAGTTCGGTAATTCCGCGATTACTTCGTCGCGCTTGGCAAGGGAGTGATCCGTCGCCCTCCGCACGGCTTCACGGAGGTGTGAATCGCGCAGGGCTGCTCGGATATTCTGCTTCAGTTTTGAGGGGTCAGGATGCATGTAAAGTTGTTGAATACTATATACTTACCGCTTGACTCCTCGCTCCAGCTTGTTTCTGACTTCGCGCACGGTGGACCCGCGCAGATTGCGGGCGTAGCGATCGATAAACGCCCGGATCTTTTCCGGGTGACTCTTGCTGCCCTCCCGCAGCGCCCAGGAAACCGCCTTGGTGATCATCTTCTCTTTGCGGCCATTGTATAGCGAAATGATTTTCAGATGACGATCCATGTCCCCGAAGCCCTTTCGCAGCGGCAGCACCAGCGATACGATCGCTAATCTCTGTCCCCAGATGCTCTCGTGCTTGATAAAACTCCCCAGGTCCTTTGTCGAGATCACCC
>JALGZU010000501.1 GCA_025774735.1 candidate division LCP-89 bacterium
CCGGAATCCTCAATATAGGGATTTCTCTGTTTTAATGCAAGCCCAAATCAACGCGCCGCTTGATCCAGCGTGCCGTACGCCTCGTGCATCTCGGCAAAGGCGGTCTTGATGGCGTCCGGGTCGTCCCCTTTACAAACGGTCAGGAACGCATCCGACTTTTCCCCGAATTCCGCCTGGGCTCCGTTGAATGAATGCATACACACGCCGTCCGGGCATTCCGCCTTCATAACGGCGTCCTTCTTCTCAGCGAACACAACTAAATCAGCCTTGACGGCTTCGGTCTTCCCGCTCGCCACCGCCGCTTCCAGGGCGTGAAGAACGCTGTGAAACTCGTTCAAGGCCGCGACTTTAGTGTCGCCGCACTGCCCGTCACAACCCTTCTTTTCGCTGACGTCCATCACTGCACAGCCGCCGCAGCCGATGGCTTCCTCAGCACTCTTGATCCCGATCTTCTCCAGCTTCTCCGCGTCCAGGTAGGCGGACGGATTGGCGCAGAAGGCGGTCTTGCAGTGTTCGCTGCAGAAATAGACCGTGCCGCTATCCCCCTGAAAGGTAATACTCGCCGTGGCCGTATCCACCTCCATACCGCAGACCGGATCCTTTGCTGCCTCTTTCGTGACCGCTAAACCGATCAGGGTTGCGGATAGCAGAATCGTGAAGCCTAAGATGACAAATACTCGTTTCATTCTTACCTCGCGTCGCTTTATCATTTTGTCTGATTTTTTGCTTAAACCATCTTACCCGGCTGAGGTTCCGCATCACAGGCGGATTTATTTCGCCTCAGCAGAATGCCCGCAGGAACCGGAACAAGCTACCGCACTCGATTGGGTTCGCGCCTCTTCTAAAGCGCGTGAAAATCCGGCAGGGATCTTCGGATCCCGTTTCTTCCAGGGCCAGTTCCAGGTAAATTTTACGTGCTCGCACTGGGTGCATTCCAGGCATTTGATGCAGCCCTCGCTGTTGATCTCCCGGCGCACCTCAAGGTCGGTGGGGCAGATGGCCGAACACTGGGCGCAATCACTGCAGCTGCTCTTGACCTTGAGGGAAACTAGTGAAATGCGGTTGAAGAGCGCGTAAATCGCTCCCAACGGGCAGACCGTGCGGCAGAAGGGGCGCTTGATGAACAGAAACAGCAGTAGAAACGCGCCCAGGATAATCATTTTGATCGTGAACAGCGAACCTACGTCCGCCGGATCCAGCACCGTGATGCCGATCTCGGGATCGACTGGATTCCATAAAACCCAGGGGATGCCCGCGATCAGGGCTCCGTTGGGGCATAGCGTGCTGAACCAGTGCTCATAGGTGAAGTAGGGGATGATGATTACCACCCCTACCAACACAGCGTATTTGAAGTAAATCAGCACTTTCGGAATATGAACCATCAACTTTTTAAACCGGTGGAGTAAATCCTGAAGCAGCCCCCAGGGACAGAGCCAGCCGCAGGTGAACCGCCCCGAAAGAAGCCCGATGATCCCCAGAAAGCCGATCAAAAACCAGGGAATCCTGTGAGTGGCCGAAAAGTGCTGCAGCATCCCGATGGGGCAGCCCATCAGGGCCGTGGGGCAGGAATGGCAGTTCAGACCCGGGACGCACACCTTTCGCAGCGGCCCGCCGTAAACCATTTTCGTACTCAGCACGCCCCAGTATGCGTTGAACAGCAGCGTCCCCAGGCCGATCTGGGTGATGCGGCGGATCACGTGAATCGCCTGCACCTTCTTCGGTTTCACGAAACTTTCACCGCAGTTGATGCAGCGCCTCGCCTCTGCAATGACCTCCTCGGGGCTTAGAGTGCCCTCAACTTCGTTCCAGGGATCGTCGAGACGCTCGGATGCCGCTCGCCTGGGACCTTCATGCCGCTCGGTGGTTTCCAGAACGTGTAGGTTGATCCGGTCTGACCGGATCACCTCCGGTTCCGCTTCTATGGGTGGTTCCAGACTGCGGAACTTGGCATGCATCGCTTCCGCCGCGCGCCGTCCCTGGATCAGCGCCTCTGCCACGATGCCGATCCCCTCAACGTCACCGCCGGCGTAGAGGCCGTTTCGTTCAGTATAGCCTTTGTCATCCATCTGAGTCCAGACCAGCGGTGTCCGCAGATCCTCGAGCCCATCCCAGTCCGGCTGCTGTGAAACGGCCACGATCAGCGTCTGCGCGGGGAGGGTAAAAGTGTCTCCATCCACCGGAACGGGACGGCGGCGGCCCGATTCGTCCGGCTCGCCCAGCTCCATGCGCTGGCAGAGGACGCTCGCAATACGCCCCTCTTCCGCTTGAATCTCGGTCGGCGCAGCCAGATAGACGATCTGGATGTCTTCTTCTTCCGCCTCGGCAATCTCCTCCGCGTTAGCCGGCATTTCCGCACGGGTGCGGCGGTACAGGATGGCGGCTTCGGCGCCGCAGCGCCGCGCCACCCGCGCCGCGTCGATGGCCGTATTGCCGCCGCCCACAACCACAACCTGCTTGCCGATCTCGATCCGTTCACCGCTGTTTGATTGCCGCAGAAACTCCAATCCGCTGTAAACTCCCTCGACATCCTCG
>JALGZU010000502.1 GCA_025774735.1 candidate division LCP-89 bacterium
CCCTGTTTGTAGGTGAGCTCCTCAACTTTGACCGCGGCGTGCGATGAAGCCGCGACGCTCAGCAAAAGCAACACCGCCAGCAAGATTTTCATGGAGACCTCCTTACGTGTTTTCATCGATCCGACCAGACCGCCAACTCGTTTCCGCTCGGATCGGTAAAGTGAAAACGTCGTCCACCCGGAAACTCGAATATCTCGCGGACGATTTGCCCCTCATTCTGACGGACTCGGGCTTCAATCTCCGCCAAGTTCGTGGAATAAACTACGACCAACGGGCCGCCCGCCGTCACTTCGGGCGCCACGGTGAAACCACCGGCCAATCGACCGTCGGTGAAGCTCGTGTAATCGGGACCGTAGTCCGTGAACTCCCAACCGAAAACCTCCGAGTAGAACCTCTTGGTCTCCTCCATGTTTGTGGTCAGAAACTCTATGTAATCCACACGACGGTCCTGTTCTGCCTGGCTCATGAGTTCGTCTCCCTTTGAGGTCTCCTCGGCCTCGCCCGACATGCTGTCCCGATCACCACCGGGACTTTCACCACATGCCAGAAAAGCAAGCATCGCACACGTCAATGCACAACGAATAGTGATTGTTGACGGCATGATCGAGAACATCCTTTTGCGCTGTTTGGCTGACTCATCTTCCACCGAAAAAAAACGCGTCTGTGCTAAAATAGTCCCCCGCCGGCAATGTAAACGTCAAGTAATACGTTCTCCCCTTTAAGAAAAGAAAAACCGGCCAACTTGTCAAAAAGTCGACCAGCGTGAATCGCCACCCCGCGCCGGAGTAAATCTCGTGCGTGAACGATCACCAGTTTACCGGATACCGCGCTGCCGGTGCTCCACCGGTTTTCCGGTTTCGAGTACATTGAGCCGCTTCGCATCCTTAGTGGCTACTTCGCCACCGGGAATTGCCAACCGGGAGGTACCACGCACGTCAATCTCGGCGTACCAGCAATACATCCCGCTGGATGATTCCCTGTAGTTTTTCCGCCCGGCGCATCGAGCGATGCCTGGCTTCACGAATACCGTGTTCAGGCCCGACATGTACGAAGGATCACCGAACGTCATGTTGGCAAGCACCGACCCCGTACCCGGATCGAGCTTCGAGAGCAATCCGTACCCGAAGTTACGGTTGCTCGGATTATTATGGAATGCGGAATATGCACCCACCACGTAGAGGCCACCCTGGCCCAGGAACACGCTGAAGAACTCGTCGGTATACTCGCTCAGGTTGACAACCTGCGTCCATTCAAGATCACCAACGGGAGACAGAGATGCCACGAACCCGGCTTCCCAGTATCCTCCGCCCGCCGGCCTGGGCTCCTTGGCATGGTCGGTTGAACCCGCCACATACAGATGCTGCCCGTCATACGCGGCCGACTTGCCGGTGTATGCAAACGTCTCCAGCCCCGTATACAACACAATCTCTTGCGTCCACCCCATGGTCAACGGGTCGAGTGCATAGGTATCCACTGTGAATCGGTGCACCGTCACACGATCCGCCTCACCTCCACTCGGGTCCCGCATCCCCACGGCAAAAAAGTCGGTCGTCGGCCCGGTCTGGGAAACATCCGCCCTCAGGGTTTCACTGAAATAGACATCGGATAGACTCGAGATCGTCGTCTCCTCGTGCTTGATCAGGGCTCCATCCGAGGACACACTGACCCGCGCGACGTCACCTGACCTTATCGGATAGATCGAGAGAAATATCCAGCACCCCGTTATCCTTCTTGTATTGTCCCCACAGGTCGACCATCTCCTTGAGCTTCTCGGGATGTTGGGCACTGAGATCTGTTAGCTCAGCCGGGTCCCGCTTCAGGTTGAACAATTCCCACTCCCCCGGTCCGAACGGCGGCGGCATCCAGAGGATTTTCCAATCACCGACGAAGAAGGCTTTTAAGCCGAAGAGTTCATAACCAACGTGGCTTGCTCTTTCATAGGGTGCATCAACCTTCCCCTCGAACAATCCGAGCACAGATTCGCCCTGCATTGGTCTAACCTTGCGCCCTTTGAACTCTTCAGTATGAGCGATGCCCGCCAGATCGAGGATGGTAGGCATGATGTCCCGCACATGGAAAAACGAGTGATTCATCGCGCCGGGATTCGCGAGCCTGCCAAGGGGTTTGACCAGAAACGGCGATCTAATCCCACCTTCGGCCGTAAATCCTTTGAACATCCGGCTTGGAGACATAGCTGCCTGCGCCCATCCCGGACCCATTTCAATGAAGGAATTGACCCGTCCACGATTTTCAAGGCTATTGTCGAACGAGCTCAGGTATTCGTCCGTTTGACCGGGATACGCGGTCGTCAGCGCGCCGTTTGCACCGTTGTCCGAGAAGAAGACGATCATCGTGTTGTCGTAATCGCCGACCCCTTTCAGATAGTCGAACACGCGTCTGATCTGTTCATCCATATAGTCGACCATCGCCGCGTAGACTTCCATGTCGCGGGCGGCGTTACGTCTCTTCTCGGCAGACATGTCGCCCCAGGCCTTCACGGATGCTAGCCTCGGGAAGGGCTTG
>JALGZU010000503.1 GCA_025774735.1 candidate division LCP-89 bacterium
GCCGTTCGCAGATCCAATCCTTCAGCATGGGGGCCGCGATCTCTTGAGGAAATTTCAATCTGGTCTAATATAAATAAAAAGAGCGCCGATAGCAACCTATCCGCGCTCGAAACGTTAAAGATGTCTTAATGCCGATAAACAAAATCCGCCCGAACGATGAACTGTAGGGCCGGGATTCTTCCCCGCCAATGTCATTGCGAGGACGCTGCAAGCGGACGAAGCAATCTCATTTTTTAATCAGCGTAATCTGCGGTTCAGACAATATACCTACTTCACCACTACCACCCGCTTCGCCACCGCTTCCTGCGGAGTCTCCAAACGGATGATATACACTCCCGACGCGTGCCGTGAAGGGTTCCAGAGAAAGGAATGCGTTCCGGCGGGCTGGAAACCGCTGACGATGGTGGTCACCCTTCTGCCCAGGATGTCGTACACCGAGAGATCCACATGATCTGCTGTCGCTAAAGTAAGGGAGATCGAGACAGTCGGATTGAACGGATTCGAATAGGCTTCTAAAGTAGTCTCGTTTTGTAGGGCGGGGGTTCTTCCCCCGCCATTGTTAGTATCGGCGATTCCTTCACCCTGGTCTAAAGCGCCTTCCTTGGTAAATTCTAGGTGATCCTCATAGTCGATATTTGGGCTGACAGGATCGTATTCGCCGATGTAGGCATTCAGAGTGTACGTTCCGGCCGGAGCGTTGGCGGGAACTGTCAACTCCCGGTTTCGGTTTGCCGACCAGTAAGAACCCATGTACAGATCCTCAACCGGCCCCAGAACCGGACCGAAGCTGCTGCCGTTCGGCAGCGTCACATCGCACCAGATGTCGCCGGTATAAGCTACAGGCCCTAAGTTCCTCCCTTCGATATTGTATTCAAGGACACCGCCTGTGGCTGGAAAGGAGGTTGTATCCAGCGCAGTAAGATGGATGTAAGGCAGTCCCACCGTCGTTGAGAACGGATGATATTCAGTGAAATTATAACCATAGTCATCACTGTAATAGATGAAAATCTCACCACCGCCAAGGTAGTGGATACACTTTTTACTCATAAAAACATCGCCACTTTGACTACCGGCTTGCATCTGTGTTATGTATTCACCTGTATCAGGAAAATTATGAGTCCAATCGAAAGTCATTCCGGTATCCGAACTGAAAAACAGATCACCGGTGTGACCATTATAAAAGTAAAGTTCACTGGGTAGTGCACCATGTGCTATGCGTGTATTATAACCGCTACCATGCACAACCAAAGTTGATTGGTGGGTAAAATTGTCGCCAAAATCCGTACTTCGGTATAATTCACCATCCTGCGAATCCAGAACATAAAATTCGCCTTCAAGATTGCCTACTGCGTGAATGAAATAGTTTATGTCAAGTCCGTTGGGGTAATGAATATCCCAAGATCCCCCATAATTGAGACTGTATTTTATTACTCTTTCGGGAATCCAGCCAAATGTATACATCTCCCCAGGATATCTTCCTGCAGAAATATAATTCTCTGCTACTCCCATCCATTGCCAGCTCGCCCCGTAATTCTGACTCAGATAAATGGAACCATAATGACTTATTACATGTCCGGGAACAGGATCACCAAGAATTCCACCGTAAAAAAAGGTATCCGCTACGACGATTTGCAGCGTTTCACCAAAGTCGTCGCTATAATAAAGATTATAGGTAAATCCCTCTCCAGTGGCAAAAAGATACAATCCTCCTAGACAAGAAGGATCTTTTGCGAAATTTCCTTCTGAAGCCAATCCCATCGCAAAGGAGAACATAAAAGATATTGTTGAAAATATAATTCGCTTCATGGTTTACTCATATTAATCCTAATTCAAATATAACCATAAAATTCCCCAAAGTCAAGAACTTCTTTTCAGTCAGGTAAGATTTTTACTGTTGTGTCAGGTCTTGTCCGCCGCAGGTGGATGTGACCTGACACTCAAACCATCCGTCAGGTCACGGTCCCTTGGACCTAAGACCCGACGGAACGCTTGAACAAAAAAGGCGAGCAACCGCTCGCCTTATTTTGTTATTTCGTCATCGCCTGCATCACGCGCTTCGACTGTCTTTTCCACCCCCGAAAATCGGCGCCAGAATCCATGTCGCCGTGAGGAAACAGGTGCCCACGCCGATGAACAGCAGCACTCCCATGCTGGCCATGCCCCGGTGCGTCATGAAGCTCAGCGAACCGAATCCGATCATGGTCGTCAGAGCCGACAGCATGATTGCCTTGCCGGTGCTGGAGAAGATCACCCCGGCTTTTCCCTTTCCCTCCAGCCGGAAGCGGTGGATCAGGTGCACTCCGTAATCGATCCCGATCCCTAAAATCAGCGGGATGGCTTCGATATTGACCACGTTCAGCTTCTGCCCCGTCAGGTGCAGGAATCCCGCCATCCAGAACGCGCCCGCGATCAGGGGCGTCACCGCCAAGAGCGTTAAATCGATCCGGCGGAAATCCAGGAACAGCAGCACCAGGATGGTGAGAAAGGCGATGATGGTGGCCCGCTTGCCGTCCGCCCCG
>JALGZU010000504.1 GCA_025774735.1 candidate division LCP-89 bacterium
ATCCTACGTCCGCAACTACTATAATGAAAACGACCTGGGATACCTGCTGATCGTCGGGGATCATTTACAGGTTCCGACGTTCATCAGCGGATCGGATCCCGTGTACTCACTGCTCACGGGCACCGATAGCTACCCGGAGATCTTCGTGGGCCGCTTCTCGGCGGAAAATCAAGCGCAAGTCGAAACCCAGGTGCAGAGAACTATCACCTACGAAAAGTATCCCGATCCAGAAGGCGACTGGTATCATATGGGTCTGGGAGATGCCGACGAAAGCGGGCCCTGCAATCCTGAACAGTACGACTTTCAGCATATCACAAACATCGCGCTGGATTTGGTACGCTGGAATTACACCCAGATGGATTCGGTTTATACCACCTTCGGCGGCACGACGGCCATGATCTCGCATTTCCTGAATGAGGGGAGAAGCATCTTCAATTATGCTGGCCACGGCTGGATCCAGGGTGTGGGGCCCGTCGACTTCACCAGCAGCGACATCAATGCCCTGGTCAACGACAACAAGTTGACGCACTTCGTGGCCATCGCTTGCGAGCCGGGGAACTTCCAAAATACCACCTGCATGGGTGAAGCCTGGTTGCGCGCCACCAATGACGTGACGGGCGAACCGACCGGAGCAATCGCAGTGTACCTCTCCAAGATCAGTCAAACCTGGTTTCCGCCCTACGATATGCAGGATGAAGGTGTGGACCTGCTGTGTGCCGACTCCATGCTCACCTTCGGCGGCATGTGCTTCAACGGGTCCGGCCTGATGATCGACCTCTGGCCCCTGGGCCCCTACGAATTCGAGAACTGGACCATCTTCGGCGATCCCTCGGTATTTCTGAGGAGCACGACACCTTACGAACTGAGCGTGATTCACAATACCTTCCTGCCCCTGGGCGTTTCAACCTTCACTGTGACTGTCAACGGTCCAGGCGGAGCCTTCGAGGGCGCCATGGTCTGCGGGATGAACGATGACCTCTACGCAAACGGAATCACGAACGCCTCAGGCCAAGTTACTCTGACCTTCGATCCGCCTCCCAGCCAGATCGGAACTTTCACCCTCACCGTCACGACCGCCAACGCGATCCCCTATATCACCGAGGTGGACCTGGTGGTCCTGTCGGGCGCTTACGTGGTGTACAACAATCACACCATTCAGGATGACCTGACTGGAAACGGCAATGGACAACTCGATTACGCTGAAACGGTCGAACTCGCCGTAACGGTCGAAAACGCGGGTCTCGCAAACGCGGAGAACGTCTTCGCCATCCTCTCGACGGCGGATCCTCTGATCACTATAAGCCGGGATTCAGTCTACATCGGAACGATCAATGCGGTGGACTCCGTTACCATGGACCGAGCTTTCGAATTTTCAGTCGCCCCGGAAGTTGAAGACGGGCACAACGTCTCCTTTCTGCTCAGCGCCAGCGACGGTGTGGACGTCTGGGAAAGCTACTTCAGCGTTCCCGCTCACGCTCCTGAATGCGAATACGTCAGCAACACCATCAGCGATCCGCCGCCCGGCAATCAGAACGGAAACCTCGATCCGGGTGAATCCGGCGAAATCACCGTCACGGTCATCAATAACGGCAGTTCCAACGTCGCCGATCTGGTGATAGAATTGACTGCGAACGACCCCTATGTGACCATAACGTCAGCGGGGGTTAGCCTGAGTAATCTATCTCCGAGTGCAACCGCTGACATCGATTTCGACATCACCGCTTCTCAAACCTGCCCGCAGGGACATACAGCGCCCCTGAACCTTGCTTTCAGCGGCGGAGGTTATTACGGCACCGACAGTTTCGCGATCATCGTCGGCGACCAGATATATGCACCTTCGGGGCCTGATAACTACGGGTACCTGGCTTACGACGCCAATGACTATCCGGAGTTCCCGGCTTACGACTGGGTGGAAATCTGCGCCGATTCGGGCGGACCGGGAACACTTGTCCCCTTTATTGAAGACGAGCAAGTCTTTCATTATGCCCTCCCGTTCATCTTCCAGTACTACGGTGTGGAATACGACAGCTTCACCGTTGCAGCCAATGGTTGGATCGGGATGGGAGCAGTCGGTCCCGACGACTATTCCAACAGCGGCATCCCCGACAACGACGGGCCCTCACCCATGATCGCCGCCTACTGGGAGGATTTGAGACCGCAATGGCCCATCGGCGGCGAGGTCTGGACCTGGTATGACGATATAGAGCATCGCCTGTTGATCGAATACAACTACATCGCCCAGTACGCCCCGGCGGATAACTTCGAAACCTTCCAGGCTATTCTTTACGATCCCGTTCACCATCCGACCCTGACAGGCGATGGCCGTATTTTAATGCAATACAAACAGATGTCCCCGGCATTTCAGAGTGAGGGCACCATCGGCATAGAAAACCACGACGAGACGGACGGCATTCAGTTCTTTTTCGACGGGAACTATGATGCTAAAGCAACCCCGATAGAAAACGGGATGGCTGTCCTTTATTCGACGCCGGCTTCCGCGCCGGACCTGAC
>JALGZU010000083.1 GCA_025774735.1 candidate division LCP-89 bacterium
CTGTTCTCCATTCATCTAAATAGCTGCTCATGCTGTCGCACTTTTCCTGGTTTGTAGCCTGCAGGTTAAGCAACTCTTCAGGATCCCTCTCGAAATTCAACAGCAGTGTATCGAATGGGAATTTCTTGAGTAGCTTCTGATAATCATTTACCATCAATTTAAAAGAACCTTCAATCAGGCTATAACATTCCTCCTGGGTGAATATTCTCTCACTTAGTATGCGGCGACCTGAACGATCGCTTGCATCCAGAATATTCCTGCCTTCTACATCCTCAGGAATCCGACTTTCGTATCCCATCAAGGTAAGAACCGTAGGAAATATATCCACATTGGAAACGTTTTCTTCCAACACAGCTGGTTTGATCATGGATGGATAGCGAAAAATTTGTGGTATCTTGAGTACAGGATTATACAGCAATTCAGGATGACCGGTGGACCAGTGTTCACCGAGGAACTCCCCGTGGTCCGAAGTAATTACTAGCAAAGTCTGATCCAACAGTCCCCGCTTTCGCATCCCCTCGCTAAACCTTCCAAAATGGTGATCTGCGTAGGCCAATTCGCTATCATACGCCGCTCGAATATAGGCATAACTTGCTTCCGTGAAACCGGTGAAATTGCTGGTGTCGTTAATAGTGGTTGCCGGCACCTTGCAGATTTTATGCGCCTGATTCAGGTTCCCGATCTCATCCCAATTCATTGATTCTGTGAAGTTTGAAAAATAGGGTTGACGAATCTGATACGACAGATGCGGTTCATATATATTCAGGTACAGAAACAGATGTCCGCCCTTTGTTTGAAACCATTCAAAAAGGCGAAGTGCCAGGGCGAAAGTCACTTTTGCACCGGTGTGCTTTTGAACAAAACGATGCCACAGTCTGAAAGGAGCTGGATAGGTCCACGAATAGCGAAAGAAAGAATAATCATGATCGAATCCCTGGGTGATATTTATATCCCTGCCGGCAACCGGATTGTCGTAAACAGCTATACAATAATATCCCAACTGATTTAACACCTCAGGTAATGACAATAGATTTTCCGGCATGTAGGGTGCGCCGTCATTGCCGTGCTGGGATGGATATTTCCCCGTAAATATGCTGATGTGTCCCGGCGGGGTCCAATTGGCCGCGCTGTAAGCCTGCCGGCAGAGCAGGCCTTCGCCTGCAATTTCATCCATATTGCGAGTGGTCTGGAACGGGTAGCCGTTGCAGGAAAAATGATCGCCCCGTGCAGTATCCAACACTAGCAGACACAGGTGTGGGATATCCCCCTCATAATCTGCGCTCCTGGTGCCTACGGAAGCTGCGTAGTATTCGTCGATAATAAAATAGATACCATTCGCCAGTAGGATAAAAACCGAAACGAGTATTGCGGTTCGCAGGACGATCATAGATACTTTAGGAATGAATTTCCAGATGATCATGATAACAGCTATACTGACGCTCAAAATTAGCAACAGGAATATCAAGTGATGTGGAGGATAATCAACATCTTTGAGAATCAAGGCGGTCAACAATCCCCCACCGATAAACCAGGTTAAAACGAAATAGATGAAAAACTGCCGAACCGGATCGAAGAGAATCTTCCGTACGCGGGGAATTAAAGAGAGGAGGAAATGAAGAATGTATAAACTGGCCAGAGCGGTAATACAGTATATGAACCAGGCCATAAAAAAAATGACGGATTCCACCCAAAAGGGGCCGTTTGTCAGAACGATAAAGACAAATTCAATAGAACTTAATACGGTGCCTGCCAGAACAGCTGCGCAAATACGCGGTAGCATTCAAACTCCCATCGAATGGATTGATTCTTCAGTATCCGGATTTTCCAGGATACTGATACTCAAATTTAGGCAATAAAAAATCCTTTATCAAGCATTGTTATTATAAATACTTAACAAAGGATATAGTGTGGAGACGGCGGGAATCGAACCCGCGTCCGAAATAGTGACCGAAGGACCCGCTACAGGCTTAGTCGATGTTTAGATCTCGCCAACCTCCAAATCCATCGACAGATCAAAAGGATGGCCAGCCTCCTTAGATCTTACGCAGTACAAAGAGGCGCTGCACCGCGCCAGCCCATCTGATCGACGCCCGCATCCCAACCCGATGGGCGAAAGCCGGGAGGGACGTAGCCGCTTTTAATTAAGCAGCTAAGGCATAGCCGTTATTATCGGCATTTGTGTTTTTGAGCGAATTTTTGCGGGATTACGCTCATCCCCGACCTGCTGGTCCAACACCCTCCTATCCCGTCGAAACCATGTCGTCCCCGGTGTTGGCACTCTATGATACCTCGACTTTGTTTGTTAGTTCCCGATATTAGATCAACGACTCACCCCCAAATTCCTCGCCGGGATGAGGCACATGATCATCTGAAGAATCCAGTTTTGACAGAGACGACGGACAAAACAGGTTATCCGCCAAAGCTGACACTGTTATCCCGCACGAATTGAACTATTTGATGATGAAAGTGGCGTGGATGTTTTGTGCGGGGAAAAAGAATCATTGTATATAATATACAACAATACACTGGAAAAAGCAAGACAATAATGAAGATATTTGGATCTCTCACATAATTCTCGGTGAAAGGGCTCTCCACAGACCCACGATATAGGCTGCCGCAGGAATAAAAAAGAGCAGAAAATCATGGCCGCCCAGGTGCGGCAGGAAAAACACGACGATTTACAATTCCCCGGCGATGCGGAACCAGGGATCTTGCAGAATTTTGGGGCGGGTGCTGGTGGGGCGCGCCCGGATGTAAAAAATAGGGCTGCCCGTGGCGATCAGCCAGATGGAATAAACGACAACAATGGGGGCTAACATTTGGACCTTTGATGGGCTAACATTTGGACCTTTGATTAGACCTAATCTCTTAAAATCATCTCCACCGCCCCTTCCGGGCAGACATCCACGCACAGGCCGCAACCATAGCATTCGTCCAGGTTTACTTCCAGGAGCTCGCCGTCGAAGGCTCTCGCCTCAAAATAGCAGACCTCCTCGCAGGTGCCGCAGTTCTCGCAGATGGCGTCGTCCGTAGTTTCTATGAAAGCTCCTTTATCACTCCGGTGTTCATCTTTCTTGACGAAATAATCGCAGCAGCATTCGCAGCAGAAGCAGATGCCTTCGGTTTTGGTCATGTCGTTTTTATCCCGGAAGGGCCGCGCCACCAGCATCTTTTCCTTGGCTTCCCGGAAAATTCCCTCGACTTCAGCTCTCGATATTTCGTGCTTGTTCGAACCCCAGTTTACCGCCCCGCCGCTGAACTCCAGGCAGACGTCCGTCCGGGACTGTTTGCAGGGACCGTTTTGCTCGCGGCATCCGCAGTTTATCACCCAGAAGCGGTCGGATCTCTTTATCAGAGTTCTCGCCTCGTCAAAAGTGCTGACATAATGCAGTGCCGGTTCTTGATCGGTCATAATGAACCAATCTCCCCTTTTTCACTATCAAGCTGGACAATAAAAGTGGAATCGGTTCTCCTCGTGATACCCGCCAGGCGCATCAGAGTGTTCGGCCTCTTTTCCTTTAGCTCCCGATCCACCAGACTGCAATCCGGCGTTTCCGCAATCAAGCTTTCGAGCTGCTCATTCGTGAAATATGATACGACCGGCGCCCCAATGTTATTCCACTTTCCGAAAATCTGGATCCGCTCCGAGGTTACTTTCGTTGCGATCCGTTTGGTGTAAAATACGACGCTCATTATGAAGGTAGGATAAAAGACGGGCTCTAAAATGATTAGATGCCCACCCGGTTTTATCAGTCTAAGAGCATTGGTCACCGCCACAGAGGCGTTTTCCCGGGACTGCCGGCGCGTTTTGCCGACCAGATGATGGAGAACCGCCGCCAAGATGGAAAAATCGAATTTTTCAGCGATTGTCTCTACAAACTCGTTATCAAGTATGGATCCTCGAAGTGTCTTGCATCCGACGTTTTCCTGCGTTTTTTTCAGGTAATTATCGCTTATGTCGCCGCCGTACAACTGTTCGATGGGTGTATTATCTTTTATGTACTTAAGGGTGTTTCCGTTACCGCAGCCGATATCAATCAGTGAGCTGTCAGCATGAGCGTGCGTCTTGATAAACTGTGCTGCGTATTCCAACCTATTCAGGGAATATTCAGGAGTGTGTTCGTCGAAATATGCAGCCGTCTTTTCGTCGAAATTTTCCATGGCGGCTTTAAGTAACTCTCCCTACCATCTCAATCGCCTCCTCCGGGCAGGCGTCCATGCAGACGCCGCACCCGTAGCAACGGTCAGAGATCACTTCGAGGGTGACGTCGTCCCACACCCTGGCGCCGAAAAAACAGGCTTCTTCGCAACTGCCGCACGCGTTGCATAGCTCCATGTCCGTCTTTTCAATAAACACTCCCTTATCGCAGGGACTGGGATCTTCGACGGCGAAAAAATCACAGCAGCAGTCGCAGCAGAAACAGATGCCCTCGGTTTCCGTCTTGGTGGCGTCATCGCGGAACGGTCGCGGCACCAGAAGTTTCTCCTTGGCCTCCGCCAGAATCTCCAGAACTTTCTGCTTCGAAACCAGCCGCTTGCCGCTTCCGGTGGCGCCGGTTTTTTCCTTGAATTGAAGACAGAGAAACAGCCCGGCTTCTCTACTGCACGGTCCTCTCTTCTCCCGGCACTCACAGTTGGACACCCAGTACTCGTCAAATTCGTCAACAATGCCCTGAGCCTCGTCGAGCGTACAGACGTAGTGAAAGTTAGCTTCGGGTGGTTGCATGGAAATCCTGGGAATTTAACTGGAGAGATGGATGGGATGTATATGAACGCCTTGCTTAACCGGAGAGAGTTCGCCGGGATTGAAATCCAATCCCGACGACTTGCTGGTATTGTTTATCCGCACTTGGTCCAGCCGCAGGACTGGCAAACCAGGCACCCCTCTTCATGGGTGACCTGGCCGCCACAGTCCGGGCACTGGTCGGGTATTTCTATCAGGTTGGTATCTTTTTTAACTTTTACTTCGGTCGGCGGCCGCATCTGGATCCCATTAGAATTGTTCTCCAGCCGCTGGATGTAGCGTTCCAGAGCCTTGGCGATGGCATCCGGTGCGGACGTGACCAGTGTGCCGTTCTCCCAGACGGGATTGGGCCCTGAAATCCCTTTGAGTTGCTTTATGATCTGACGCGAATCGATGCCGGAGCGCAGCGCCAAGGAGATCAGCCGGGAGATGGCTTCAGACTGCGCTGCCAGGTTTCCGCCCGCCTTGCCGGTCGAAGTGAACACCTCGCAGGGGCCATATTCGTCGGAGTTTATGGTGATGTAACAGGCTCCGTCACCTGTGTTGACCCTCTCGGTCATCCCCTGGGTCACGCTGGGTCGCCTGCGCGGTTCCATGAAGGGACGACTGCCGTTTACGGCTTCGCCATTCTTTACTTCACTGCCCTTGTGCATAACCTGTTCGGACCGGGATTCGTCGCGGTAAACTGTCAATCCCTTGCAGCCGAGATCGTAAGCCAGCATGTAAGCGCGCTTCACGTCGCTGGCCGTCGCGTTTTTGGGAAAGTTGATTGTCTTTGATACGGCGTTGTCGGTGTACTTCTGGAAGGCAGCCTGCATGCGCACATGCCATTCAGGAGCAATTTCATGCGAGGTGACGTAGATACGCCGCAACGGTTCGGGGACGTCTTCAACTTCCTCCAGCGACTTGCAATTGGCGATGCGTTCGACCAGATCGTCCGTGCGGATACCAGCGCGATCCAGCGCTTTTTCGAAGTGACGGTTGACGTAGAGAAGTTCCTGGCCGTCCATGACCTTCTTGATGTAGACCAGACTGAATACCGGTTCGACGCCACCGGAACTGTCAGCAATCATGGACAGAGTGCCGGTGGGAGCGATGGTCGTCACCGTCGCATTGCGAATCGGATTTTCGTGTATGGATTTTTCAAAGTTCGCGAAGGCACCCCGTTCTGACGCTAGCTGTTCCGAAGCCTTGTGGGAGGTGCGCCGAATAAATGCCATGATCTCCTCACCCAACTTGATCCCATCGGCAGAGTTGTAGGGAATCTCAAGCTGGAAGAGCAGATCGGCGAAACCCATGACGCCGAGGCCGATTTTTCTGTTGGCCCGAGTCATCTCCTCGATTTGCGGCAACGGATATTTGTTTACTTCGATAACATCATCGAGGAAACGCACGGAGAGTTTCACCGTGTTTTCGAGCTTCTCCCAGTCGATAGCGCCGTCAATGACCATGTGATCCAGGTTGATTGACCCCAGATTGCAGGATTCGAAAGGTAGTAACGGTTGTTCCCCGCAGGGATTAGTGGACTCTATGGCTCCGATCTTCGGGGTGGGATTGCTGCGGTTGATCTGGTCCAGAAAGACGATGCCAGGTTCTCCGTTGCTCCAGGCGTTCTCGACTATTTTGTCGAAGAGTTTCTTCGCATTCACCTCTTTGACGACTTCCCCGGTACGCTGGTCCCTGAGTTCAAATTTGAGATTGTTCTTGACTGCGTCCATAAAGTCGTCTGTAACCGCTACAGAGATATTAAAATTGTTCAGGGCATTTTCGCCCTTCTTGCAGTTGGTGAACTGTTCGATATCGGGGTGATCGACCCGAAGTATCGCCATGTTGGCTCCACGCCGGGTTCCCCCCTGCTTGACCGTCTCTGTGGCGGCGTTGAAGACCGACATGAACGAAACCGGTCCGGAGGCTGTTCCTGCGGTGGATCTGACCACACTGTCTTTGGAACGCAAACGGGAAAAGGAAAAACCTGTCCCGCCGCCGCTTTTATGAATCAGTGCGGTGTGCTTGATGGCATCGAAAATTCCTTCCATACTGTCTTCAACCGGCAGAACGAAACAGGCGGAGAGTTGTCCCAATTCTCTTCCAGCGTTCATTAACGTAGGGGAATTGGGCAGGAAATCCAGCGACGCCATCAAGTGGTAGAAAATCTCCTCAACCTTGGAGAGGTCTTTATCGCTTATGCCCTTGTTAAATATCTTCTCGGCTAAAGCGATGTGTTTCGCTACCCGCCTGAACATCTCGTCCGGCTTCTCTACTACCTTTCCACCTTCGTCCTTGGCCAGGTAGCGTCTCTCGAGGACGGCCAGACTGTTATCGGAATAGGTAT
The DNA here is from genome assembly GCA_025774735.1 of candidate division LCP-89 bacterium. Next base: position 7,077 of record JALGZU010000083.1, read on the forward strand.
AACTCTTCTGTCGCTCTATTTCCGGCAATTCAATCCTCTCAGAACCCCCGCTGGTTTCACTCTTTTTCTGAGCGGATGCACCTGCAAAAAGATCGTTCGCCTTGCTCTGCACTGATGACGTTTGTGGAAGCATCTTCACCCCATTATGACTGATCTGCACTGAAAAGGTAGGTGCTAATATACTATTTATTCTCGTTCATGTCAAGTAAATAATTAACGCAATACGTTGTCGTTTGAACATCTGTGCACACAATATAATGTTGTATTTGAGATTGTAGAGCGCTTAAAGTTGTAGCGGAATTGCGGTATCTACGAATAAATCGAAGAATTTAGGCGTAAGTGGATTAATCGGACTGTTTCAGAGTAGTAGAGGAAGAATTTTACCGGCCTTTTCATGGAAGACCCAAGAGGCTGCGCCATCCATCGGAGTTGGCTCCATATTGATGATTCCCAACCGCGCTCCGGACTCCAGAGCCGCGACGGGAACCTGCGAAGCAGGGTAAACGAAGAGCGAGCTGCCTACTACCAGCAACAGAGAGCACTCCCTGGCGAGTTTGAAGGATTTTTCGATGGCGCCGGGCGGCAGCATCTCCCCAAAGAAAACCACATCCGGCCTGAGAATCCCTCCACAAACCGTGCACTCCGGAGGCAAATCCTTTTCGAGTGCTGATTCGGCCTCATCCAGGTTATAGCTCTTCCGGCATTTCATGCAGTGGAAAGATCGCGACGATCCATGCAGTTCTATAACCTGCCCGGATCCCGCAGCCTGGTGCAAGCCGTCGATATTCTGAGTGATGACCCCGAGCACTTTGTCATTCCTTTCCAGCTCAGCGATCGCATAATGCGCCGGGTTTGGTTTGGCGTCGTGCAGCAGAGGACCACGGGTATCCCTGAAGAACGACCAGTAATATGACGGATCTTTCTCAAAATAGCTAATGGATGCGTATTTATCTGGATCGTATTTCGTCCAAAATCCTCCTGTTCCCCGGTATGTGGGAATGCCCGATTCTTCGGAAGCTCCTGCACCGGTAAATACGACGATCCTCCCCTCGTTGACGGCCTGCTTCAGTTTCGCTATTTTCTCGTCCAATTACTGCTCTAGTTTTCTATAAATAAATCTATCAGCCGATGTGATGAGTATAACTCTTCCAGTCATAATTATCAAGTCTTTTTCTCTTCGATCTTCGATTGTAACAGCGCTTTTTGGTAACTTATTTCATCATTTATCTTGACTTTACCTTTGCACGGTTGTATCTTTATATTTTGAGGCAGGATAATTAATCACATGACCTCACCGGATAAAAAGAAAAAGGTCGGTATCGCGCTCGGTGGAGGTGGTTCCCGAGGATTCGCGCACCTGGGCGTCCTGGCCGTTCTGGAAGATGCCGGCATTCCTATAGACGTGATCGCCGGCACCAGTATGGGTGCGGTCGTCGGTGGATTATACGCCAGATTTCGGTCGATCGAAGACGTGTCACAGCGCCTGCAACTGGTTCTGAAGGAGCATCAGTCTAAGGCTAGCGATTTGAATGTCTATCCGGACGACTCCAAGGGCGACCACTTCTTCGATCATGTCACCAAGGAGATCAAGCAGCGTCTTATTATAAACCTGTCGATTTCGCGGATGGCGCTGCTGCCTTCGTCTCGTCTGGAAGAGGCAATCGCCGACTTGTTGGATGATTGTAGGATCGAAGAGTTGCCGGTGCCCTTCGCCGCCGTTGCTTCGGATTTAGTCTCGGGCAAGGGTGTAACCATCAGGCGTGGACCACTGCGTGAAGCGATCGTGGCCAGCTCTTCCATCCCCGGATTTTTTCCCCCGGTGGAATCGAACGGCCTACTACTGGTGGACGGGGAAGTCACGGATCTCATCCCGGTCGACACCTGCTTCGATCTGGGCGCCGACATCGTAATCGCGGTTGACGTCCGGCGTGATCTAGGTTTGAAATCCGAATTGCGCCATACCATGGACGTGCTCCTGCGAGCCGCCAGAATTACCAACCATCGTTACGCCGAATCTGCGCTGAGAAGGGCTGATTATGTCATTCGCCCGGCTCTCCAAGAAGTGCAATGGTCCGAGTTCGACAGATTCAGTGAGATAGTTGCAGCAGGAGAAGAAACTGCCCGTCAAAGTCTATCTGAACTGAAAGAAGTGATCAGAGCAGCGAATACTTCTCACTGGTGGCGGATTTGGCGAAAGGGACTGCGTCCGGATCGTCAGAAGCGCGAGTCCCATTCAATTGCGATGGAAACTGACCAAATCTCATCCGGCTAACCAGGAGAGACTGGATGGAGTTTCCACTCAAGCACATTTACTTTGACTAACCGATTTTACAGCACGATAATTGTGTAAATTAATATTGAGGTTGGTATGCGTTCGATACTGGGAGATTTTAGGCATAACATGTCGTGCCTCGTGCTATTTGCGTTCGTAATCCTAACCCTGCCATTGCGGGGAGTCACTCAGCCTCCGATCGGCCTGGATGCGGTCGAACAGTTTGCCAATCTACCTATCTACCAACAGGGCGTTATATCGCAGCAGCTATCCAGCTCCGATCAAATGGGGGGCAACGCAGACGGTGAGGGCTACCTTTACCAGGAAGATTCCCTCTTTGTCGTCTTCGACCGGGAAGGACCGGGCTGCATCTACAGGCTTTGGGTGAGCAGCACCCCCACATCAGCGACACGCCGGGTCCTCTTCTTCTTCGACGGTGAGACTGATCCCAGCATCAATGGCATTGTCCAGCAACTTTTCTCCGGTTTATTCAATCCCTTCCTGTTCCCTCTGACGGGGCCTTCCAGTATTTCTTCAGGTGGATACTACTCTTACTTTCCTCTCCCCTATGCTGACCACCTCAAAGTCGCCTTCGTGGATGACAGCGAACCTCATCAGATCGGCTACGACACGTATGAAACTGGCACTCCAGTCACTACCTACACCGGTCTGGAGGACCCCACAGCTGTGATCACACAATGGCAGAACATCGGGACCGATCCCAAAGATCCTACCGGTAACATCACCGTCAACGATTCCTTGACATTGGGATTGGGAGCCACGGAGACAATTTTTTCGTCCGTTGGCGAGGGTCAAATCACCGGCATCCGGATTCGGATTAACCCGGCCATGACGAGCACTCTGGGTAGCTTGAAACTGCAATTTTACTGGGATAGCAGCACGGTGCCGCAGGTCGAATCTTCCTTCGGCAGCTTTTTCGGGAATTCATTGGCCCCGTCAAATGTGGACGGCATGCCGATCGGGGTTTCAGCGGGGGAGTACTACTGCTTCTTCCCGATGCCTTTCTGGCAGAACGCACGCCTAGACCTCTACAATTCTTCGCCAAACCATTCCATCGACGTCAACTATACGATCACCTACAAAACCGATCCATATCCTTCCGAAAGCGGTTATTTTGCAGCCGTCCAGAGGGAGTTCATGCAGGCTGTTGCCGGCCAGGATATGACGATCGGCGAATTCGCCGGCTGCGGAAACTTTGTCGGGATGATAACCACGCTCAATGCGCGAGATTGGCCGAATTTTCTCACCGGTGACCTGCGTATCTATACAGACGGCAGGGCCTATCCGATAGCTCAAGGCACCGATTTCGACGGTGATTTCAATGCCGGGGACTACCTGGCATCAGGAACATTCTCATTGCCTGTCCATGGAGTGCCAGCCATTTTAACGGGTTTTGAGAACAAGGTCAATGCTTACCGTTTCTTCCTGGGGGACGTGATCCCCTTTGGCAATTCAGTTCAGATTTACGCTGAGCACGGCAACCGGAATTCAGAATCGATCGAGTATTCTGCCGTGACCTTCGCCTACCTCCGGCCCGAAATTGCCTTGGCTCTTACAGATCAGTTCGATGTCGGTGACCTCGGCGAGGAGGCTGCGCATGCTTATACCATTAACGGTTCGCAGTTCTACACATTGCATAATTACGCCTACCCTGGACAGCTTGACGAGGAGTTTTTCTACGACGACGGCAGGATGATTCTGGGGAGTTCGTCATTCTCGGTCGCCATCGATCCACAGAACGAGGGAGTGCGCCTGGTCCGACGCAAAGATTCATCGATCCATCCCCAAGCGGCGGAAGTCCTGGTGGATGCCGTCAGCGTTGGCACCTGGTGGGACGGTGACTTCAATTTTTACAAGCGCTGGGGAGAATCCGCATTCGAAATCCCTGCGGCATATACTCAGGGACTTTCCCAGATTACCGTCGAGGTCAATCCGGGCGGCTTGTACGATTGGAATGAGTATTACTATTGGATCTATTCGCATATTCCCCCCCAACCCGATATAACTCCCCCTGGACTGGTGATGAACGTAGAAGCGCAGACTCTCGAAGCGGGCACGAAGTTGCTCCTGCAGTGGGATCCGGGTGGAGACGATCTGGGAGTTGCCAGGTACAGGATTTACCGGGACACCACAACCGGTGTGCAGGCAAGCAGCGAATTTCTCGCCGGGGAATCCGTCCTGATCCGTTACACCGACGAGAGTTTGAATCCTGGAACTTATTATTACTACCGGATCAGCGCGATGGACTATTCAGGTAACGAGGGAGAAGCTTCCTCCGAAGTGTTACAGCGAACGTCAAACAACTACTATTACGAAGGCGAAGACATCAGCCGCTTTCTGGGCACTTCCGGGGATGCCTACACTGCGGAAAACATGATGCCCTACGGCGAAGACTGGAGCGGCCAGTACCAGCTCCTCTATTACTCCAACAATGTGGGGGATTATTTCATCATTCCCATCGAAGTTGCTGAGACAGATATCTACGATGTCTTCGGATACTTCACCAAGGGATCATCTTACGGCAATTTGAAATTATACATAGACAACCTCCTGCATGGCGACATCGTATATCTCTATGCTCCCTCAACCATTCGCAGTCCCATCGCCGAGTTCGGCAGCGTTTCACTCGAAGCCGGTGAACATGAATTCAAATTTGAAGTGGCAGGTAGAGACACCGCCAGCGATGACTTCTGGCTCGGACTGGACAACTTGCTGCTCACGGCACATTCTCTCATGCCGGTTGCGCCCACCGAGCCGCAGGGAACACCACAAGCATTCGCTCTCAAGCAGAATTACCCGAATCCCTTTAACGCCACCACGCGCATCAGTTTAAGTTTACCCAAGGCTGGTGTTACCGTCCTGACCGTTTTCGACGTTCAGGGCCGCCGTATCGCAGTCCTGAAGGACGAATGGATGGCGGCAGGCCAGCACGCCCTCGATTGGAAGCCATCGAATTTGAGTTCAGGGCTCTATTTCGTCCGACTAAAGCAGGACGGAAGAACCTCCCTGAGAAAGGTCCTATTCCTCAAGTAGAAACTTCGACAGCATGACGAATTATCCTCTCCGTCTTCCCTTTGCATCTTCTTTTTTGGGAGTTAGCTCAAATATTTCTTGCCTTCCAAGCGAATATAATTTATCTTTCGACAAGTCCACTCCATCCTAAAAGCCTCGTTCAACTATCATGCC
>JALGZU010000505.1 GCA_025774735.1 candidate division LCP-89 bacterium
GTAATGACCCTTTGGACCTTCGAAGGATCCTTGTGTGGCGGGCATAATGGGCAATCAACCGGGTTGCTCTTTTTTCTTGACTATGGGAAATAAAAGTGGTATATTAACAAGTTATGGTTTCTCGCGTTGACAACGAAGACGAACGGGATCTCCTGATCAAGAGTGACACCGGCGACGATCTCCAGGAGGAGGCCATCCGCACGCTGGTGGTTCGCTCCCAGGGTGGGGACCAGGAGGCTTTCCGGGAACTGGTGGACATGTACCGCACCCGCGTTGCGTCCATCGCATATGGCCTGGTGGGCAACTACGAGGACGCCCGGGACATCTCCCAGGAGGTCTTCATCAAGGTCTACCGGTCCCTGGGCCGCTTCGACATCAAGAGAAAATTCTTCACCTGGCTCTACCGCCTCGCCGTCAACGCCTCCATCGATTTTCTGCGCGCCAATAAGAAGCGCATGCACCAGGAATCGATCGATTCCGAGGAGAGCTACACCCAGTATCCCGACCACCACGACGACCGGAACCTGGACAAGTACATCGAGAAGATCGAACGGCACGAGATCTTCGAACGCATCGTTGCTCAGTTGAACCCCCGCCAGCGCAGCGCCTTCGTCCTCTGCGATCTGCAGGGGCTCTCATCTTCCGAAGCAGCCGAAATCATCGACTGTCCCCAGGTCACCCTGCGCTGGTACCTGCACGAAGCGCGCAAGAAGATCCGCCAGATCGTACAGGAGGAATACCCGGAGTATTTCGTGCCCGGAAAGAAAAGCCGGGGCGAGCCTAAAGGGGAATAAATTTTTCAAACGCTTGTTATATGTTTCACGTATTACCTAAGACATATATGTATCCCATTAAAGCACCTTCAGTAAGTCGCATTTAAATCTTTGATTTTACAGAATGATACGAGTAGCTACAGTGAAAAATGATTCCCAGGGGGGAAACCATGGACTGCCGTGAGGCGCAAAAACTGATTCCCGACCTTCGCAGTGGAGCTATCTCCTCCGGCCGCAAAGTAAAACTGATGCGGCATCTGGCGGAGTGTGAAACCTGCAGGCAGTGGCAGAAATCCTGGACCCAGGTCTGCAATTTCGGAGTGGAGGTCACCCTGCCCCGCCCGGACCTCGACTGGAGCTCCTTCAACCAGGCTCTGGAGGCGGAATTCCGCCGCAATCCTCTGCCCGGGCGGCAACGGACCTCACTGGCCGATGCCTGGCGGGCGCTGCTGCGGGACCTGGTCGGATGGCCGAATCGGATACAAATAAGGGCGTTGGCGGCGGGCGCTGCCGCGGCGCTGGTGATTGTTTTCAGCAGTCAACTCGATTCGCCTCCGGAAGTCCAGAGGGGGCACCTCACCATCGGCGAATACCTGGTCAGCAACCAGGATGATGGATATCACGTCCAATACGAGGGCGGAGAGACCGATCGTGTCTATTACCACGAAGAGATCAGTTTGAATCTAATCGAGGGCAGGGAATAGCCACATATCCTCTATTCGAAAGCTGAAGCCGCCATGAGCCGAACCACAACAACCGCCAGGATCATCACCAGCGTAATGGGATTGTTCCTGGCCTCAGCCTGCCTAACGGGATGCCAGACGTTATCCGAAAAGCAAGCCCTCGCAACCCTGGAAAAGTCGATTCAGAATATCGCCCGGCACGCCGAAAGCTCCATAGTGGTAATCGAACTAACCGCGCGCAGCGTTGATGATTCTGATTCGGTACGGGTGATGCGCCGTTTCGGCTCTGGTTTCATCTATCGGGAAGGCTACGTGGTTACCACCGAGGGCTTCATCGGCGGGGCGGATTCGGTCTGGGTGATCACCCAGATGGGCGAACGGATTCCGGCGGCTATCGCCGGGAAAGATTTCGAGACCAACATTGCCGTCTTGAAAATGCCGGATGCCGGCCTGACACCGATTTCGCTGAAGTCGTCATCCCCTCCCAACGGCAGTTTGGGCATTCTCCTGGGCAACACCTATTACTCCGAAGGGATGGCCTGCGGTTGGGGCGTCGTCAACCAGACCTGGATAGGCGGCGGCGATTTCCTGGACGACAAGCTTCTCTCGGTCCACATCGACTGGCCGGGCCTTCACAGTGGCACGCCCATGCTGGACGTGAAGGGCGACCTGATCGGCATCGCGGAGGGGCATCTTGAGGACTTCGAAACCACCTGGACGATCATCCCCGCCAGTACCATCGCCATTGTCGCTGAGAAACTGATCCTCGATGGCAACATAAACCGAGGCTGGCTGGGCATTCGATCCAATCCGGTCTGCCCGCGCGAGAAGACCGCCCGCCTCATGAAGCAGTGGAAAGGTAAGGGCGCCGTCGTCTCCAGCCTCGTGACCGACAGCCCGGCTGACCAGGCAGGTTTCGCCGTGGGCGACGTTGTGACGGAGGTTAACGGCGAGAGGATTCTCTGCATCTCCGACTTGAGACGCATGTTGACAGCCATGACTCCCGGCACGAGAGTGGTCGTTGCGGTCAACCGGGACGGCGAGACGTTCA
>JALGZU010000506.1 GCA_025774735.1 candidate division LCP-89 bacterium
CAGAAGATTTATCAGGAGGATTATCAGGGTGATCCTAGCGACATTCGACCCGCTGCTGATCCTAATGCCATACTGGGTGAGGAAAAGAATCGACAATCGATGTTCCTGGCTGAACGATCACAGATGGTTCCCGGCTACAATACCTCGGCAGTCGAACTGAAACTGCTTGAAGCTCAGGGGATTTCGGATGTAGAGACACTGTTCCCGGTAGACGAGCAGGGCCAGCCGGTCATCAAGCCGCCGCCACCACCGGAGTTTCAGGTACAGATCCTTGAGGAACAGCGGCGTACCTTGGAAGGACAGGTACGTGGCGAGAATGACACCAAGAAAGCCGATGCCGATGCTTTGATCGCACAGGCGCAGGTGGAACTGTTGAATGCCCAGACGATCAAGACTTATGCTGATGCGGGGGCAATCGAGGCGAATATCGCCAAGGAACGTGCCGAAGTCTTTATCAAGGGGCAGGAGGCACAGACCAAGGCTTTGAAAGTATTAACCGATGGAGTGACAGCGCGTGAATCTAACCGAATCGCAGATCGAGGAATGGCTCAGAAATCCGGTAACGGAAGTGCTGCGGCTGATTCGCAATGATCGGCTCAGGTTCCTGGAGGAATCGCGGGAGGACACCTTTATCCTGGGTGATCCGCAAGGCACTTATGACAACCGGGTGCATATTGAAGGCAGGATAAATGAATGGACCGATGAAGCGGAGGCTTTGTCATCGGTGGAGGCTTTTATAACGGAGGCGAAAGACATTGGACAACAGCAGCGGGATTACACCGACGGGATACCGGGTCCTGATAAAACCACGACAGATTCCTAAGCATTCGCCGGGAGGCATAGCCTATCCGGACGAAGCCCGTCAGCAGTACCAGCGCGCAGAGCAGGTCGGGGAGGTGGTCGCATTAGGTCCGGAGGCGTATCTTGATAAAGATGAGAACTGGGTCAAGCCTGGTGATCGGGTCTTTTTCAGTCGCTATGAGGGCGACATCTTTCCCGGACTGGATGGGCTGGACTACCGGCTGGTCAACGATACTTCGGTACTGGCCCATGCTTCACCATTGCTTGAGATAGGCGATCTGGATGTCAAGCGGGAGAGTTTCGATGCCCAACAATAATGGAAGCGAGAAAAAGTGGACGGTAGATGAATTACGGGAAGAATGGGGGGGTTGTCATAGACGGACTATATATAGAACTCTCACACGGCATAAAGCTAAAGTGATTCATATAGCGGGACGACTCTTAATCCCTGATGCGGAAAAACAGCGGATCGAAGCTGCGCATACTACAATCCACGAATGCACGGGGAGGTATTATCCATAATGCCCAATCTTAAGGAAATGAACGAGGAACAGCTCGAAAAGACAGCGCGGGCCGAGGGTTGGGTGCCGGAAGATGAATTTGTAGGTGATCCGCCACGGGGCGGGTTCAAGACCGCGTACCAGTTTCTCAAGGCGTCCGACGATATATTGCCGGTCGTGCGTAGCCAGAACAAGAAGCTCAAGAACGAGATTGAAGAACTGAAAAGCGAGGTCAAGAAGATTTCCTCAGATGCGGTAGCGGCCAATGAGATCCTTCAGCGGCAGATAGCGCATGAACAGAGGGAAAAAGAGCGCCTCATAGCGGAAGCTGAGGCAAAGAGGGCGGATGCCATTACAGAAGGTGATGGCGAGCGGGCGGTACTTGCGGAGCGTGAGTTGGCCGAACTGCGCCAGAGACCGACCGGATATGACCAGCAATCACAGGCTGATATGGTGAATGCGTGGCGAGCTGACAATACGTGGTTCGATACGAATGAAGTCATGCGGCAGTGGGCGAAGGGCTATTCGGACGAAATCCGGCAGCAGGGCGTACAACCCGGCGCACCGACGTTGGCCCGCGTCGCTGAGAAAGCCCGGACCCTGTTCCCTGACTACTTTTCCTCCAAAGAAGGCATTGTTCAGGGGCCGGGTGATTTGACCACTACCGGACGCCAATCGAATGTTATTGGCAAGCCCAGTTTTGACGACTTGCCAGAAGAAGCGCAACAGGCGTACTATCGGGCCAAGAAGCTCATTCCTGGATTTACGCAGAAGCAGTACTTGGCGCAATATGATCTGGAGGAAGGATGAGCGAACATACAGATGACCTGGAACAGAAACTAGCTGCTCCAGTGGTAAGGAAGAAGCGCAGGTCGAAGAAACGCAAGAAGCGTTCTGACGCAGGCGTGAAGCGAGTCAAACCGTCGTTGGCAGCGACGGATGAGTCTCAGGTACCGGACAAGCCGGTACGACGTGTCCCGTTTGGCGGGTTCCGTGACAGGTTGATGATTCGGAATAAAGACCCGAACTATCACTATCACTGGTTCGCTGAACGTGCAGATGAAGTGCAACAGGCCTATGACGGCGGTTATCGCTTTGTCTCTAAAAAGGATACACGTAATGAGTTGCCGGAGGCCCAGGATTACCGTGATCCACGGGAACGGGAGGATGACCGTTTAAGAGAACACGGTGGTGTTGGTGAATTTG
>JALGZU010000001.1 GCA_025774735.1 candidate division LCP-89 bacterium
TCCTTCAGGCTGTCGGAAGACGTGCTGCGAAACGCTATCGAGGTTGACGGAATGTACGCGGAAAAGGCGGGGGAAGCCCTGCAGCAGGTTCACAAGATCGTTCAAGCTCAACCCGGGACAAAATACGGCAAGACCATTGCCCTGGTCGATGAGATCATCCGTGCCGATCTGGCCGTACTGTTCATCGAGGAGCTAAACGTTGTCGAGCGCATCAAGCGGCGGGATGCCAGCCAATCAGCACCTGACCTTTCCTTCCAGGCGGAAGATCCGCTTGAATTTCCCGCTTCCGAACCCGGCAACGCTTCGGATATATTGGATATCGAGGATCACTGGGCGGAATCCATGATCCGGGATTTCGTCGACGTGGGGCTGTTCGATGTCATGCAGAATCACAGGTTCTACCCGGACGAAGTGGTCACCCGGATCGAGTTCGCCGGGGTTGTACAGCGCCTGATCTACATGGTGACGAGAGATGAAACGATCTTCTCGAAGTACATCGGCGAACAGGAATCGCACATCCGCGACATGAGGACCGATCATCCCTATTACGGCGCCGCCATGCTGTCCGTCGAGCGTAATATCATGGACCTGGACAAAATCACCGGAAATTTCAATCCCAACGATCACATCTCCGGACCGGACGCGCTGCTGTTCATCCGGGACATAAAAAACGCTCTGAAGTGGTAATAATATGCTCAGGGTGAATAACCGTCTTACAGAGGTGGACATTTCGTCCACCTTTTTTAACCTAAAATCCTCCCGGCAATCTCATCCGCCAGCAATAACCCATGATCGTTCGGTTTGAAGTGTTCGCCGTCGAACTCGCCTAGTCCTCTGACGGCGATTTTCTCGAACATAACCTTCCAGTAGTGCGGCACCTCACCGAATTCTCTGCCGTAATCTTCAAATCGGATCCCCTCTGTCTGTCTCAGCTTCAGATAGATCCATTCTGTGCGAGTTTCTTCCCGGGTTAGCTCTTCCGATTCGGTGGGAGGCTGTCGTTCCAAATCGAGAGCCTGGGCGTAGCCAGTGAGATCGGGGAGATTCCAGGTTCTCATCTTGCCGTCGAAACTGTGCGCGGAAGGTCCCAGCCCGAGGTAAGCTCCCCGCTGCCAGTAGTGGCGGTTATGGCGGCTTTCAAACCCGGGTTTGGCCCAGTTGGAAACCTCGTAGTGGCGGTAACCGGCTTCCTGCAAACGTCCAGCGGCATGAAGGAGCAGATCGACGGTGGCATCGGCGGTGAGATAGACCGGTTCCCCCAAATGTTCCCTACGGGCTAATTCTGTCCCCTCTTCAATCGTAAGGCTGTAAAACGAAACAGCATCGGGTTCTGAGGCGAAGAGATCATCCAATTCCCGATCCCAACCCTCTGCAGTTTCGTACGGAGTTCCCGCCATCAGGTCTACCGAAAGTGCAATACCCGGTATCGCTTTCACCGCCTTCACCGCTTCAAGTGCCTGGCTGCGATCATGGATCCTGCCTAGAAACTCCAGCCGTTCGTCGTCCAGCGCCTGAATCCCCAGGCTGATTCGATTAACGCCGGCCCGTTGCATCTGCACCAGGACGGTTGCATCCAGGGTGCCGGGATTGGCTTCAAGGGTGATTTCGATGCCGGTTGCAGGCGTGATGATTCCTGTAATCGTTTCGAGTATTTGCCTGACATCCTGAGCGGACATCAGTGAAGGCGTGCCGCCCCCGAAATAGATGGAGCCCAGAGAACAATCGCGCCAGTCCTGGGAGCGAAGTTCAAACTCCTTCAGAATCTGGCGCGTATACGCGTGATAATCGTCGTCAGAGCCGCCCTCTGTTGAGAAGAAGGCACAGTAAGGGCAGCGCCTGAGACAGTAAGGAAAATGTACGTAAACGCCTAAGGTTTCTCGCAAAGTGTGATATACACTCTATTCCATGTTCCCGGGTGAACCGTAAGACGGCTCAGGGACGTCTTCCGTCCGGGAACGTTCGTGTATCCGTTCAGGAGCATCCTCCAGTCCCGCTTCATGCGCTTTATGCAGCGCCAGCGCTCTATCAGAGAGGTGCACCCGATCCAGGAATTTATCGTTGCTCGTGACGCTTTCCACCTTGTCGGTGATCCGGTCCGTGTCGGCGATCTCCTTAAGATGCTCCGCCTGATCTGAATTGACAGCGGCCTTGAGTATTTCGTTTCGCTCTGTTACTGATTGCGCATTTGCCAATTGCTGCCCCAGCCTGTCCGCAACTAATCCGGCGATTTTGGTCTGATCACTCATGACTACCCCCTTGTACTCATCTGAGGAAATCTGGTTTCATACGAAAACGTCAATAAACCGCCCCTTACCTTCTTCTGAAGGCCGTTCAACCTGCCGGTCCACTTCTTCCCACTCCCCTCGCTGTTCCACTTCACGCATCTTTTGCACGTAATAATCGGCCCGCGGGCGGTCGCTCTGCACTGCTTCCATGCTCTCATCTATCATGGCTCATTCCTATTTTATTCTCTCCCGGTGAACTCAACTTCACCCTCACGAATGACAGGTGGATGAACCGTTCCTATTTTACATTACCCATCAATACCCCTGAAAGGTCGTTAAAGGGTAACCAACTATCCCTGAAATAAGCATAAACAAGGTTAAAGTTTTTATATCAATCTGTCGATTTTAGTAGCGAGGCCATACAGAGGTCCCGCACTGACGACCAAAGGGGTCCATAAAAAGACCCAAAGCAAATCAACCACCGGGGAGTCGGGATGTCATGCCGGCAACATGGCACAGGACCTATAACTGATGGCCTTATTTTTTTTCAACGCTACATATCCGGATGAGCTGGAAGTGCTATTCCAGCTTTCTCGATTTTATTATTCGGCTCCAAGGGCACCTTATCGATTGCTCTCACCAGCAGCGGACCTACCACCCCGATTCTGAACCGATGTAACACTTACCAGATCCACCAACAGCTGTCTTCCAAAATCCTGTCACGCACCCGGTTGTACCATACCATACCTCTCCTACACATATGCAAAGAGTTTGCCAAAGTGGGTCTTCACACCAGCTGCTTACCTAATCTATTGTTACTATTATTATTATGACAATATTCGCACATACAATACACAAGTAATTTCGGCAGAACTGGCACAATAAGCTGCCTGCAACGGCAAACTTGTCCCTTCAGGGTAAATGACAGCGCGCGCGCAATCTGCAAAAACATCAGATTGGTAAGACATGTGATCTATACATAGGGAATCGTAATGGGGGTTGGTAGTAAGAGGGCTTGCTTTAACGAGCCTTCAATAGCCGACGCGGCGGCAAATGTGCTCGATCAAGCGGGTTAGTTCAGGATCCGCGGTGACCTGACGTGCAATCGGTTCGATCAGCCGGGCAGCCTGGTCCATATCCCCCAGTTCGAGGTAGGCGAATGCGGCATGTGCTCGGGCGAGGTGAAACGATGGATTAGCTGCCAGGGCTTTTGAATAGTTATCCGCAGCCAGAGACCATTCCCCGCGAGCTTCATTTATTGACCCTAACAGGAAGGGCACACGTGGTTCCTCTGGATCGATCTCCGCGGTTAAAGTGAGTTCGTCTATGGCTCTGGCCGTATCTCCCAATTGCAGGTTGAGAAAAGCGATGTTAAAATAAACGTACGCCGGGGGTTCCGGGTGAATAAATACCGCCTCTTCGTACGCTTTCAAGCCCGCGACCAATTGTCCGGACTGCGCCAGGGCCTGAGCCTTCATCAGGAGACTTTCGGCGTCCAGATAGGCCATCTCCCTCCGTGGATCTAAACCTGCCAACCGAAATTCCTCGATGGCCTGTTCGTGGTGCCCCAGAGCATGATAAGAATCTCCCAGTAATGCGTGAGCCTCGGTGAATTCAGGATCGATAATTAAAGCTCTCTGCAGCATGCTGGCAGCATCTTCATTGCGCTCCTGCTTCTGCAACACACTCCCTATATTGAAGTAATCCATGCGGGGAGATTGCAGTTGATTCGTGAAACGAGTTGGCATGTTGACCGCCAGGGCGAATAGTATAACGATTCCGGCATGTTGAAGGAGGGTCTTATAGCGCTTCTCTTTCAGGCTCAACAACAGTTCCAGAATGCCTTTTCCCGCCAGTGGTATCAGCACCAGCATAATGGGCAGGCGGTATTCCGAGGCGGCGAAGAAAATTAGAGTCGTCAAAAGGCAACTAAGGCCGTAGACGTTCACGACTGCTAATCCCTCTCTGAAGGGACGTTGGAGCCAGAAGGCGAAGCCTACGGGCGCCAGCAGACCAAAAGTGAACGGCAACAGCCGCAATAAGCGCGAAAACGCCATTGCGACATAAATGCTCAAGTTATTAGGAATTTCTGTATGGTGAAAGAACAAGAAGAGTTTTTTCAGCAGAAGCTGCAGGTAGGATACCGGGTGATTCACAATAAATTTCAGACCCTCCTCTAACCAATATTTCGATGTCTGCACTACATCCAGATCGGTGCCAGCCCTGCGGGACGCTTCCATCCGGTAATCCTGATTTTCGAAATCAGGTTCGGCCGAACGGATGAACGGCGCTTCCCAATAGATCCCCTCAGCCTGGGGATTGTTTCCCGCATAGAAATTCATACCCGCTCCAGCCGTGACCAACACAAAATGACCGCTACTTGCATAATTGCGGTAGGTCGTGGGAAAGAGGACCAGTGCGACACCGGCGATCAGGATGAAGGAACACCGCAGCCCGAACCTGCCGGGCGACAGGGCGAACAGAGCGGCGAGCATGACTCCGAAGAGTAGGATGTCCGGACGGGCGAGGGCAGATACTCCCAGGAGCACTCCGGCGAGCAGGTAAATCCAACCTCCCCTATTCTTTGAGAGAAGTAATAGCAGCATCACGGCGTTCAGCACGAGAATCAAGGTTGCCGTAAGCAGAACGCCTTCATAGTAGATGAAAGGCCTGTAGAACGCAGCCAGGAACGCCGATAGCAAACCTACATTCTGATCGAAAAGCGACACCCCGATCCTGTAGATGAGATAGACAATGAGGACGCCACAGAGTGCATGGATCACCAGTCCGACCTGCGGAAAGACACCGAATATTTTATAGAATACGCTTAATACAGCAGATAGCAGGGGGCTCATAAAAAATACGCCCTCTTCCCCATTCATCCCTACGGCGAGAGACGCTGCCAGGTTGTGGTAATACGCTGCATCGATAATGGGAATCCCGGCAAGGTGAGTATTCCAAATACCGACCAGGTACAGACCCCGGACTGCGGCGGCGGAGACGAGGATCAGAGTAAGAAGGAGATTTCTCATGCGTTTAGGGAGGCTAAGCTGAAAAGAGCCACATGGGTATGTGGCTCTTGATACAATTCGTATGCCGGATAGTTCCCAGAATCCAGCCCCGAATCGGAGCCGTTCCGACGTCTTGAATAATTTAAAAGGGGGGTGTTTAGCCCCCCTGTACGGTCAGTTCGATATAACTAAATCGGTCTTTTGCGGTAACTGCGTTTGGCAGTCTTACCTTTGATTCCCAGCAGAGCCAGCGGTTTTTTAGCAATTCGTTTCATGCCGCCACCGCCGATCTGGTTGTAGCTGTGGTAGTAATAGTAGTACTGCGTGCCTTCCATCGGGACCTTATTCAGCACCACACCCAGGAGGCGGCTGTTGCCGCGTTGAAGGGTTTCGACGGCCTGCTTCAACATCTGCTTTGAAATCTCTCCCGACGACGCGACCATGATGGTCCGATCGGTTAGCGCGCCGAGGATTACCGGATCGTTGAGGGAGTAGATCGGAGCTGAATCGAAGATGACGATGTCAAACAGCTTCTTAGCTTCCTTAATCAACTCCTTCATCTGGTTCGATTCAAAAAGCTGGGTGGTGCTGGGAGGTTTCGGCCCGGTGGTGATGACCCATAAGCGGTCAACACCCGACGGTTTCAGGGCTTCTTCCAGCGAGGCTTCACCCAGAATTACCTCCGTCAGGCCGATCTCGTTCTCCATCCCAAAGATCTTGTAAGCTGCGGGACGGGGGTAATCTGTATCCACCAGAAGGACATTCTTCCCCTGCTGTGCCAAATTGGTAGCGAGGTTGGCGGCAACGTAACTTTTCCCCTCCTCCGGAATCGAACTGGTGATCATGATGCTCTTGACGTCATCATCCAGGCTGCCCAGCTTGATGTTGTGAGAGAGAATATTATAGGCTTCGCGGAGGAAGTGTATCGTTTTCTTTTCAGGAACGTTCTGATCGCTGGCGATCAGGTGGATGTCCTTGCGTCTCATCAATGGAATGCTGGCCAGTAAAGGCAGACCGAGCTGCACCTGAATGGAATCAGCATCTCTTATCGAATCATCGAGATATTCAATGAGGATTGCCAAACCCAAACCAACCAACAAACCCAGAATCGCCCCAATGATCAGGTTGTCTTCGACGATGGGGGAATGTACCTTGGCTTTCCATGCCGGCTCGATGATATTGATATTCGAGATCTGCATGGCTTTGCTGATGTTCAGCCGGTATTTCATATCCAAGAGCATGGTATAGAGTTGCTCGGATGTGTTGGCAGCTAACTGCAACTGTGCAAGAGCATATAATTTCGATGGAAATTCCTGTAACTTGTTCTGGTACTCATCGATCTGGGCCTGGATCTCGCTTCTTCTAGCGACCTCGGACTGTTCGTAAACATCTTTTTCCTGGAGGAGTTTTTTCTGCAGATCAATCATCTGCTCGCGCAAGGCGATGATCGTGGGATGGCTCTCGGTGTATTTACTCATTGCACCCTGGAGATCCGACTCGAGCTTGGCCAGTTCCGCTTTCAAAAATGAAATCTGGTTCTGTCCGGATAAGGTACTCCCACCGATCAGAGCCGTCTGCCCCCCGTAGTTCGACTCCATGGTATTAATTTCCTGAAGAGACAGGTCCATGACGTCCTGTTGTGCCCGCAATTGAGAAATCTGACCGATCAGGGTTGCCACTTCCGTTGAAACGTCAACGACATCCTCAGCCTCCTGAAATTCGCGCAATTTCCGCTTGGTATTGTTCCAGTCTCGTTTCGCCAGCTTGGATTGTTCGTCGGCGAAGCGGGCGGCGTCTGCGGTCTCGCGATGCTTCCGGGTGACGTCCTCCGCCAGATATACTTCTGCCAATGTATTGGAGAGATCCAGAGCTTCCTGTGGATCGGGCGAGAACGCTTGAACACTGAGGACGGGGGATTTTTTCGATGGCTTTGTCTTCAGGCCGCGCAGAGCATACCACTGAAACGTCATGCCTGTTAACGCCAGGGACGGTCCGGGCGTATAACTGCCGTCTGGTTCTCGCATATCCAATTTTTGAGACACTCTGTCCAGGATCGGTTTGCTCATCATTTTCAGCATCTCAACCTCCATCATAGATGAAGCTTGATTGAGATTGGCTGAAAATAACATTTCGCTTATCGATTCCAAGCCGATACTACGCAGTAGTGCTTCCTGGGTTCCCTCACCCTCGATCACTAATTTACACTCAGCCACGTAGGTCTTCGGCTTCAGGAAAGTGGCGACCATGGTGATACCGAACACGACAATAAAGCCTTGCAGTATCAGCCACTTTCTCCGGACGAGGATATCCCAAACGTGTTTAATTTCCATCGTGTCAACCCCCGATTAGTAGAATCATACATTACAGGTGACGAATATATAAATTAAGCCATAAAATTCCAAAAGTCAAGACAAATAATTTATTTTAATAAGTTTTTCGAATCTCTAAGTTCTGCAGGAATTTAGCGGTTCGAGGATCAAATTGGCTGGCCAAAATGGTCAAATCCGCCGATTTGAGGCTATCCGGAGACAACGGTTCCGTCGGAGACGAGCTCACTCTCTTTCGCATCTGTAAACTCGATATTCAGCAGTCGAGCGTAGATTTTCTCAATATCGCCGGCGATGTTATTCCAGTCATGAGCCCGTACTACTGTCTCGCGCGCTACCTCCCCCATCTCGCGAGCAGCGTCCGGATTCTCCAGCAGTTCAGTGATGTGCCAGCCGAATACCTGGCTGTCTCCAGCAGGCGCCAGAAGCCCATTCAACCGGTGTACGGTCGGCGGCGCTGCACCTTCAAATGCAACGACGGGCAGACCCGCCGCCATGTAATTGAGTAACTTAATTGGATAACCCGACCAGGATATGCGGGGATTTACGGCTAGCGATCCCAACACCATAATTTCTTTGGTCAATGGAAAGGAGGGATTCTGAATGACCGCGACGTTATCACCGAAACCTCGACGAGCCACGTTATCGAGCAGCGGGCCGGGATCCGAGCTGGTCATCACAACCAACTTGGCGTCAGTATACTGCGTAAAGACCTGGGGTAGGCCGTCGAGCAGCAGATCGAGGCGTTGGTAACCATCCAAATTGCCGGCGTACAAAATCAGAGGTCCTTCACCCAAATCGAACTCGCTCCGCAAACTTTGATCGGGCGATTCCACGGGAGCTCCGTAGTCGATGCCCGGAGGGATGAATTTGATACGCGACGGTGGTGTACCCATCTCCATCAGGAAACCGGCGACTTGCCGGTTGATGGCGATAGTGTAATCCGCCCACTTAGGGATGAATTTATCCATCAAGAATGCGGCACCACGGGCCAGGGCTTGGGGAATTCTTAACCGGAAATAAGTATAGAATTCATCCGACATGGTGTTGTGACTGTGATATACGATGGGGATCTTGCGCAGGAACCTCACTGGAAATGCCGCCACCGGGGCTTCATAATTGTGACAATGGATTATCTGGATGTTTTTTCGCCGAACTACTTCATCCAATTTCCGGGCCAGAAGCAGATCGAGAAGCGGTTTGCGAATTTCGGGGCCCGAGCGGAACTTATTGTAGGGAAACAGCTCCGGTATGCGGTGGATTTCAAATCCAGGACAGGGTTGGCTTCCGCCGAAGTGGTAGGTGACCACGTGGACGTTAT
This sequence comes from candidate division LCP-89 bacterium, assembly GCA_025774735.1. The sequence continues at coordinate 8,885 of JALGZU010000001.1, forward strand.
GCCCGCGATGAGCCAGTGCTTCCGACAATTCCCGGATGAGAACCTGCGATCCCTGAGAAGTCGGAAACGGGCAGGCGGCAACCATGGCGATGTTCAGCGGAGAAATCACGGTTCACTCCAGGTAGCCCAGGCGGATCAGTTTCTTCCGGATGAGACGCTCCTCTCCCTCGGTGTAGAGGACGCTCTCACCAACCCGGTTATCATAATGCGACGCTCTGTTCTCTGAGCGCACACAGCTCTTCCCCTCCATCCAGCCGGGTGCTCCCAGTCCAAGTATGTTCAGGGCTGTCGGAGCCGCATCCATGAGGGAGGCGTTGACGGGTTTCTTGATGCCATCAGTCCCGGTGTTAAGTATGAAGGTCCCATGCTGGCGGTGTGAACCGTTCATGGTACCCCCTTTCCTGCCCAAGTATTCGCCGGATTGCAGCTTCCGCCAGGGGCTTCGACCCTCCGGCGAAGTGCTACGGCCCAATGCGTAACTGTAGCCATCCGGTTGGTTGAACTCGAGTAGCAGGTCCGGCGCTTGCTCGATTTCAGAACCGTCATAGACCTCTTCACAATGATGTACGCGGCGCACAACAGCCGATCCGTCGGCGGGATCTTTCCACTTCAGAAGCGCTTGGCTAACCTTTTCCACCATCCGGTCCGCGTCCTCCAGGGAGACGATGCCGTATGGTTCTCTGCCTACGATATTCAGGGAGATCGACGGAAAGTAATTCACCTCCTCGCTGTAGGCGGCTGTGTTCGACCATTCGATCCCTCCAAAGCGCTGCAACGACTCTATCCTGGAGGCGATCCGCCCACCTGCTAGGTGAAAAGCCTTCTGCTGCAACCTGTAAGGAAGGTATTTCATTCCCAGCCTCTTCAGCTCACTCATCCGGTCGCTGTGCTTCGATCCTGCCGAAAATTCCAATATTCCGTTCTCCTCCAGGTAGCGGTTGAGATAGAGTACCTTGTCTGAGGTGCCTCCCATGCCGTGATCGCTGACGACCATGACTGCTTCCGGCTCCGACCACTGCAGGATATTGCCGACCAGTTCATCGGTCCGGGTGTATACGGTGCTGATCGCATTGCTCAACTGTCCCTCTTCATTCTGGACATATCGGGGGGAATTCCTGTCGCAAAATGACCAGAAATGATGCCCAACCGTGTCGGTTTCACCAACATGTAGCAGGAGCAAATCGAGATCGTACTCCTTCAACAGCAACTCGGTCAACTGCTCTTTGCGCTCGATGCCGGAGATCAACTTCGGGAGTACCCGGCGGTGCCAGTTCGGACCGATCCGGCCCTCGTTGAAATCTCCGAAGGAATAACCTCCCAGTTTCCGGTCGATTAGTTTCGCCAATTCATGTGGATATATGTAGGAGGAATCCGCCTTGGAAGGCAGCGGAGTGTCGAATCCGGATATCTGGAATCCAGAGAGCGGTTCTGGGGGATAAGTTGTTGGCAAACCGACGGAACCGACTACCATACCGGCGTCTGAAGCGATGCGGAGGAAGGTCGGCAACCGCCTGCGGGTGGCATTGACGAAGCGTACGCTCGATCGGTCAGGGGTGCGTTCTGTGAAGTCGAAAATACCGTGCTGACCGGGATTAACGCCGGTTAGAAAGGTGGACCAGGCGGGGAATGTCATCGGAGGAAAGGTCGAAGCGATCCGGCCGGAGAACCCACCGCTGGCCAGGGAAGAGAGATTGGGCAGACGATCCTTCCAGTTCAGGAAAAGATCTGGATCCAGTCCATCGAGAGCGAGGATGAGTAGTTTCAGTTTTCTTTGACTCACTGAGTATAACCCAGGGCTCTGAGGCGCTCCTGCGTGGCTTGATCCATCTCCATCTCAGCACCTTCAACCTTACCGGCAAACACGTCCTGGAATTTCGCCTTGAGCAGGAGCTCCATCTCCTCCGCTTTATCCGGATGTGAGTCGACGAGATTAATCGATTCACCGGGATCATCGAGGAGGTAGAAAAGCTGCCGTGTCGGGCGTTGTCTCGGATTGTCGGGGTTAGTCTTGATATATTTCCAGGGGCCGATCCTCAGCATCTGCACGATATTGCCCTCATGATCCGCTTCCGAGAAAATCCCGGGAATTCCTCCCTCGTCCGTAGAAACGGCAAAGAGGTTCTGTCCCTGCATTTCCGCTGGAATGTTCAGGTCCAGCGAAACCAAAATCGTCGGAGGAACGTCAATCAGACCACGCAATGAATCTGAGACCATTCCAGAACCTTCACCCGCTGGTCTCTTAACGATAAGGGGAACCCGTACCACCTCCTCGTGCAGAGTTGTGCCATGCCACCAGCCGCCATGTTCGTAAAACTCTTCCCCGTGATCACTGGTGAAGACAATCACGCTGTTATCGTAGAGTTCGCGGGCCTTCAACTCACCGACCACCTCACCAATCCAGCCATCGAGGTATTCGACATCCTGATGGTAAAAGTCTTTGAAGGATTCCACAAACCTGGGATCCGGATGAGGCATGGCGGCGCGGGCGAAGCCCAGACCGGAGAAGGGGTGTTCGAAATAGGGATCGTGAGGGTCCATGTAATGCAGGAAGAGAAAGAACGGTTTGTCCTGGTTCATCTCGAGGAAATCGTCATAGTAGCCCGTGACCGTTTCGCCGCTGCGATAGAAATGGTGAACATACTTGCTCTGCACAGCTTTCATGCGCATCAGCCGAAGCACTCCGTAGATAACCAGCCGGGAAGCAGCCTCGTTCGCTCCGAAGAAGAACTTCGGCGGAAGATAGGTGTATTCGTGAAAGCCCTGCTGGAAATTGTAAATCGGCGCCAGGTTGATGTTGGTAACGATCCCTCCGCAGTAGTAACCTTCAGAGGCGAGGATTTCGGTCAAGGTGGTCACGTCGGCGGGCAGGGCATCGGTTTTGTGGATGGCCCCGTGCTCCGTCGGATAACGCGAGGACAGCAAGGACGCCGTGGACGGCTTGGTATGAGTGGCGTGAGAATACGCCTGATCGAAAAGGGCTCCGTCTTCGGCCAAGGCATCGATATTTGGAGTTGCCACCCCGTTGCTGTCGCCGAAGCAGCCAACGCGGTCACGGCGCAGTGTATCCACCATGATTAAAATTACGTTGGGTTGCCCGGCTAGGGCATCTTTTCCGGACTCATCGTATGCGGAGTGGACTTGTTCCGTCTCCTTAGCAAGCGAGGCATTCAGAACGAGACTAACTCCCAGGGCAACGCTGATGATAACCACAAATCCGACAGGCTTCAAAGACCACCGGGTGAGACTCTTCAGCGAGGTGACCAACAAGAACCTGAGAACCAGAAACAAAACGAAAGCCCCCACCAGCAGAACGGCTATGGTTAGCAGACCGGTCGGCTCAAAGTAGCGGATTCTCTCAGCGTGAAAGTCCCGGAACGCTCTGAAAAACAGGATCAGGAACAGCACCGCGCTGAAGGATGCACTGGTGACGAATGCGCCCAGGAAAACGCGATCCCGCTTTCGCTCGAAGTGAAACGGCAGAATCTGCGCGACGATGTTCTTCCCGAGGCCGATCAAGCCTCCTAGAATGCCATAGGCGATGAGAGCGAAAAGCAGTCCCGAGAAGTTCGCAAGCGCCCCCCCGAACTTGGAGATGAGCAGCACTTCGAAGATCCCGGCAGCCATGCCGCCGAGGACGCCGGCTTTAAAACTGTGTAGAAACGTGTGAAATGAACTTTTCAGCTGGTTGTCGGTCATTATTATACCTGATTCTCGTTTGTACTCAACGGTTGATCTGGGCGCGATGCGGAGTCGCCTGAAACGGTGGTTCATGCAGGGATGACAGCGGATCGGGCTTCAACCCCAGCTTTCTGGCCATTGATCTGAAAGCTCGTTTTATTTGCACGAAACGCAGAATACTCATCAAGGAAATGGCATCCCACGTCCCGATGGGGCCGCTCACCACATCGACTCGGCCTCTTCTTAAGGCGTCCAATACTGATGAAAGATTGAATTCGGCATCGATCTGCGAGTAGGTTTTACCCAACTGGGTCAACCGATGGCAGTCCGAATTTCCGATAAGTGGTTTACCGTATGCTTCGGCGAATTTCCGGGCTTTTTCGTTGGGATTGTAGAAGGTCGTGAAATAATGGTGGATCTCTACAGCATCGAATAGATCGGCATGTTCATAGAGCTTATCCCTGAGACAGATGGACGATGAATAAAACGGGTGCGGGGCAATCACGTAGACGTCGTTCGCCTGGCGGTAATCTTTCAGGTCTTCGAAGGTACGCAGCTTGTTCGCATCGTCATTCGAATTAAGGATGACAACGTGCCGCCCTTTAATTTTCGCTTCGACACCTGGAATGAGCAAAATCCCTCGTTCTGCGGCATAGTCTTTCCAGGCATCGCTGCAGGTCATGATCCGGTGATTGGTGATGGCGATAACCTGAAATCGATGCGAGGCGCAGCGATCAATCAGTTCATGCGCCGAATAGGGGATGAAATCATAAAAGTCTTCACCGCTGTGAAGGTGTAGGTCGGCTTTGAGCATTTGCCGTATCCAGATCCTAGTTTTTTTCTGAACGGGATTGCTTCATCTCAGCCATTTGGCGCTGATAGTCCGTCCGCCGGGTGAGAAAAATAATCGCCCCAAAGACGTTCACCGAAATGGAGACGAAATAGACCATCGTCGCCGAAAGCATCATGGCCGTACGGGCGGCCGAATTCGCTCCTTCAACGATCCCCAGGGTATTCAACAGGCCCATGAAGGCGCCTTCCCGCAACCCGATTCCGGCGATCGAGAGAGGGATCATGGTGGCGATCTGGGTCATGGGGCCGACTTTCAAAATGTCCGCCAGAGCCAGGCCGGCGCCCAACGCAAGGGAATTCATGTAGTAGGTCAGAAACCAGAAGAGGTACACCACCAGACCAAGCAGAATAGCGGCAAGCAAGCTTCCCCGCTTTTCACTGTAGATCGTGAAAGCGTCGACCAAGTTATTCAACGGTTTTTCGATTTTGCCCTTCAGGGGAAAGTTAAAATTCAGAATCTTCCTGAGGAAACCGGGGCTGAAAAGCAGAATTAGAGCCAACATTAACAGCACTACGAAGAAGGCACCAAACACATACAGGAATTTAACGTCTATCGCTCCGGCGAAAAACGGCAGAGTCAACAGGACCAGGAGGCTGAGCGAAAAGAAAGTGCCGATCATCTTCTCGATCAGTACAACCGAAACGGACGCTTCCGCTCTGCCAGTGTAGCGTGCGATATCGTAGGCCTTGTAAGCTTCGAGCCCGACGCCGGTGGGCGTGAAAGTGCCTAAAAACCTGCCCACCAGGAAAGTTTTCACGATATGCGGGAAGGGGACGTTGAGGTTCTGTCCGGTCAGCAGGACGTTCCACCTCAGGATGGAGAACAGGATCGCTCCCACCTGCATCAGGAACGCGGCAGCGAACCAGCCGGGTTGATGCTTGAAAGAGGCGATTATGTCATCGAACCCGATCTGGAACCGTTTGAAGATGAGGTATAGAATGATAACAGTAACGGCGACTTTAATCAGATTGATAATCAGTTTCTTCATTCAGTTTTCACTCCCGCAATTACTATGATAAGGTGAAGCCGGGCTCACACCCGGCGTCTGACCCCCTTATTGGTTTGGCTCTATCTCTACCCTATTCCAGATATCCCAGACTACGCAGGCGAGCGGCGATCTCATCGCTCTCCTCCTGGGTGAAATCCTTCCGTTCGAATTCGGGCAGGTCATCGGCTTTGACGGACTTCACTGCATAGTTCGCCACGAAGTCTTCTTTGAAGAGATCCTGGAGCACGTCCCCGTCCATATCGTCAGGAACCCCCTGACCTGTCAGGTGCAGGATCGTCGGTGCGATGTTCGTCATTTCGGCACCCTCGATCTTCTGACCCGCTTTGAACTGGGGTCCGACGGCCAGCAGAATTCCCTCCACCCGGTGAAATCCGTTAGGGGTATTGGCGCTGGTTTGCAGCACCGATCCCAGACCGAACAATTGCCGGCCCAGACAGCCGTAATTCCTGGCCACGAAGACGAGATCGGGCGCGTACTGCATCTGATCGCCGGAATAGAGTTCCTCCCGGAAATAGACCTTATCGACGACTCGCTCGCCGTTGTCAGGATCCTCGATCTGGAGGAGCCTGTCTTTAATTTCCCGTCGCAGAGCTTCATATTCAGCACCGGGTTCGACGATGCCGGCGCCGTCTCTCTTGACGTTGATGAAGATCCCCTGCGAAGGGATAGAGGCGAAGAAGGCGCGGGTTTGGGCAAAGTCCAGGGCGCCTTCGATATCGCTCTTAAATGTTGACCGCCCGGCGCGGATCTTACCCCGTAATCGGGATTGGATAGACTGTGGCACCAGTGCCTTAACCAGGAGGGAATCGTTCAGGTTCATGAAGAAGGAAAAAAGGCGTTTTTTCCGCAAGACGTCCTGTTTGACGGTTAGATAGCCGTTTTGTGCCAGCCAGGTGTTCACATTGAACCACTGGCGGGTGGCGCCAAAACCGTGGTCAGACATTATGATCAGAGGGGTATCGCCGATCTTCGCGCGCAGCTCGCCGATCATCTCATCGACCATCTGGTAACTCCGGATGATGCGGGGACGCAGTTTCCTGGCCATGGCGGAGTCGTATAACGGCCATTCCGGATCCAGGTACTTCCAGAAAAGGTGTTGAATGCGGTCCAGGTTGACGAAGACGATGAAAAAGAAATACCAGGGTTTATTCTCGAGAAGATAATAGAACAGCTCCTTCCTCTTGGTGAAGGAGTGCTCGACGTCCTGCAGGAAGTTCAGGGCATCGGCTTCGAGTTCCACGTCGTATTTGGGAATATCGATGTTGACCACGTAGTTGCCAATCTTTTCGAGTAATTCTCCCTTCAGTTCGGCAGGATAGGTGTAGTCAGAATCGTCCGAGGGCGTCATCATACCCGAAACCATCAAGCCGTCCAGCGGTTCGGGCGGGTAGGTGATGGGTACGTTGACAATGACCGATTTCTTCCCCGCTGCGGCATAGATGTGCCACAGCTTGCGCCCCTGAATTGAACTCAGGTTGATCAGGGGGCGGTCCGGGTATTTCAGCGGTGATTCGCGAAAATCGAAGATACCGTGTTTCCCGGGATTCTTACCGGTCATGCAGGCAGCCCATGCAGGCGGCGTGGTGGGAGGGATCGTTGAAGCCAATTCGCCCCAGGAAGCATCCTCGAACAGGCGCGCAAAATTAGGCAGGGTGCCATCCTCAGCCCAGGGTTTTAGCAGTCTGAAGGTTGCCCCGTCCAGACCCAGGAGAATGACGCGTTCCGCTTGCGATGGTGTGGTGTCAGCCATAGTTGTTTTGTCAAGATCAGGTTTTTTGCCAGTACGGTCAACAGTGCAACTTGTTACGAACCTCACACCCGGATAATTTGTGCTTCCCTATCGGGATGGCTTGAAGAATGAAGATCCTTCCATGGCGGCAGTTTGGGGATATCCGAAAAATTCGATGACTGTAGGTGCGAAGTCAATAATCGCCGGATTTTCCTTGAGGATCGGCTTGTTGCTGAACAGAATGCCCGAGGTTTCTTCCATAGCATTTGCCGAGTGGTCACCCGACCATTTTTTCAGGTTGTGAGTGATCAGTTCAGAAGGGATGCCCCCCAGCATGGTCTCAGCCGATGTTCGATAACCTTCGGCGAAACCGAGCTGAAGATCCGGCGCCAGATGGACGTAGTCACCTGAATACACCTCTTTGCCTTTGTAAACGTTACTGAAGACCTTCTCGCCGTACAACGGATCTCTCACGGCCATTAGGCCGGTGACGATTTCATCGACAAGCCGGTTGTACTCTTCACCCGGTCGGACGATTCCGTTTCTCTCCCGCCCCATCAGGTTTACATAGATCTGGCCAGTCCCCAGGGCATAGGCTTTCGTTTTATTCCAGAGTACATCCGGAAAGAACTCACCATCCGGGTAGGCGTCCTCAGGGATCGACTGTCCGGGCTGAAGATTTTTCATGCCTCTGAAGGTAAGATAACCGTTCTGCGCCAACCAGGTATTCGTACTGAAATTGCGGCGGTAGCTATGGAAGCCGTGATCGGACATAACGACCAGCGTGGTTCTCTCATCCACGTACTTATCGATGACCTCACCCACAAACCGGTCCATGTGCTGGTATGTCCAGAGGAAAGCATCTCCGTACTGCGCCGCTTCGACGGGATCGTACACGGGATGGTCTTCATCGACATAACGGTAGAACATGTGCGCGGCGCGATCGGTGTCCGTGAAGGCGCCGATAAACAGATCCCAATCTCCTTGATCCAGTTCAGAGTAAAAGATGCGATCGCGTTCCGCCGTCAGTGTTTTCATGTCTTCGATCCAGGCCTCATCGGAGAGAACCTCTTCGTTGAGGGCTGATGTATCGTATAGCCAGCCGACGGTTTTGAAGTAGCCCACCTTCTCGAAGAGCTCTTTTGAAAAGCTCCGGGGATGTGAGAACGCCATGTAGGGATTGGATGGATCCATGCAAAGCGGAGTGACGTAAATGCGAAATTCGGGTTCCGTCGTAAAGAGATAAAATCGAACGATGCCGGTCACGCTCATGAAGGGCGTTACCTTAAATTTGAAGGACATCCATTCAGACCACGATCCGGTTTTCAGCAGGATCGCCTTATCATCCAGATGAATCTCCGCAGTGCCATTGTCCCGGATGGTGAAGCTCAACGGAACCTTGACTCGTTCGTTGGTTTTAGGGTGAACTATTGCTTCAAGGTACGTTGCAATTACTCCGTTTATTGCGTTTATTTTAACCAGCTTACCACCGCCGACAGACTGGGCGATTTCGTCCCGGGTAAGGTCGGTTGCCATGTAGGTGAAGGTTGAGTTGGTCCCACGTAAATCGGGTGTACCCAGACCGGAAATCAACCTGCCCGGGGTGATATCCTCGGGCGGGAAGGTGTAGGGAACTGTCAGGAGGGTTGCCTTTATCCCGGAATCGGCCGCGACCTTCCAGAAAGAGGTTCCCCCCCTGGTCGGTGTGCCGTGTGCTGGTTCGGAGACGAACATCCCCAGGGAGAATTCAGGTGGATGCAGATCCATGACGGCGATGTCCGGCATGTAATTTTCCGGATGGCGTTTCAGAAAGTCGTAGATGCCGTGCCCTCCCGGGTTGGTCCCCGTGGCGAATGAGGACCAGGCGACAGGTGACTGCGGTGGTATGGTGGATTCCAACTCACTGAAATATCCATCGCTTTTAAGGCGTTCCAAGTTGGGAAGGTAGCCCGCATCCATCCAGTGGTTCATCCAGTCAGGGTCGACTCCGTCAAAACCGAGAATAATCAACCGTTCATTCCGAGGAACCCAGGTCTCCTGTTTATTGCAGGCACTCAGGCTCAGCAGTATGAGTACGATAATTCCTACTAAGCGATATCTGATCCGGTTGACATGCACTATCTTTTCTCCAATTCTAATCTCTTGAGGCGACATAATACAATGTTACGGCACCTATGATGACCGCCATGACCTGAGCGACTTCATTCCACTGTTCCAGAATGAATTTCTTGCGGGCGATTATAATAGTGTCGTCCGGTTGGGGCGCGATGTTCAAAGCCTGGTTATTCTTCTCAAAAATCTCTTTCAGGTTGATCCTTCTTTCGGTTTGTTCAGGAGTTTTTGAGATGATTGTGCACTTCTTTAAATTGCTATATGGGGTTTGTCCGCCAGCCATCGCGATGTAATCGGTAAGCCTCTTCCCCTCCTCATAGGGATACGCTCCCGGCGCTCCGACCTCGCCGACTACATAGACCTTATAAGCTGTTTGAGAACTGATCGTAACGACGACAACCGGGGTCTGTAGAAATTGTTTGAGTCTCTCTGTGAGGGCATCCTGCAACCCTGCCGTGGTCAATCCCTGTACGTAAAGATTTCCAACCAGAGGGTAAGAAATCGTGCCGTCAGGGAGGACGGTAACCGGCATCGTAAGATCAATATTATCATGAACATAAACATTCAGCATATCAGCCGGTTTGATGCGATACGTCCCTTGATCCTGACCGTATGCCGAAAGGGTGAAGGCGAGAGTGCCGAGAATAATTCCTACCAAACGAAAGTGCGGTTTCATGATCTTTCCCTATTAAGTTAATGTGGCGCAGGTCGACGATAGAACCATTCAGCTACGCGCTAGCGCTCCGGCTGAAGGCATCGTCCGATTCCTGTTCCGTCTTGAGTCTGTCGAAGTCACGACGTTCGATCTCGGCATCCGCCAGCCAGCCCTTGTAGCTCGGGCCGATGCCGAATATCATGGTCGGGACAGTCCGCAGGAGAATGGTTAAATCCAGTAGCAACGAACGGTTTTTGATATAGTAAAAGTCGTATTCCAGGTTCTGATGCAGGAAGAGGTCTCTCCGCCCCATTATCTGCCATAGCCCCGTGATACCAGGTTTAACTTCCAGACGCAGCTTCTGCCAATCCTTGTATTCGGCCACAATGTCTGGCCTCTCCGGGCGTGGCCCGACCAGAGACATCTGCCCATTGAGAATGTTCAACAGCTGTGGCCATTCGTCCAGACTGGTTTTCCGGAGAAACCGACCAAAGCGCGTGAGATGGGGATCATCCAAATCGATCGAAAATTCGAGATCCTCTTTGACATTTTTATAAAAACTACGAAATTTGAATATTCGTATCGGCCTCCCCTTCTTACCGACCCTTTCGCTGCGGACTAAAATGGGACCGGCACTTTCGATGCGGATGATAAGACCAAGAAGCAGCCAGACCGGCAACGAGATCACAAGGAAAACGCTGCCAACGCTGTAATCAATTGCAGTCTTGACGAGATCCTGCAGACGGCGGAAGCGCTGCTTGTGAATCTCGACCATAGGGATGTCGGCAATTCCATCAATGACTGTCTGCGAGGTTACGATTTCATAAAGATCACTGATCATCTTCACGCCGACGTCGACCTCCTCGAGTTTGACGATGAGGTCCAGAACCTCTTGGCGGGAAATGCTGGGCCGGGCAAATATGACTTCATCAACCTGGTGCTCTTCAATGATTTTTAGGATGTCCTTGGCGCTGCCCAGAATCTCTTTACCGAGATATTTTTTACCGATCCCCGCCTCCGCAATAAAGCCGACCACGTGGTATCCGAGCGAGGGGAAACTGTGCGCTTTTTCAAGAAGCATCTGGGCTGTTTCCCCGCACCCCACAATGAGAACCCGGGTGGCGTTGACCCCCTGAGCCAGCATGCGCTCGTGAATCATGTTCATGATGAGCCTTGTAGAACTCATCAGGACGATCGAGGTGGCAAAGACAACCCCCAGGAGCGTCCTCGAATAATTCATCTTCAGGATGAACATACCCGCCATCAGGATCAAGGCGACCACAAAGAAGGCTTTAATGAACAGCATGACCTGATTCACCTTAGACAGGCAGGTTTTTACCTGGTAGAGTCCCATCTGCCGGAAGGTGACAATGATCAGAAGTGGGTAGATCACCAGTAGAGGGTAAAAGTACTCGATCGGCTTGCTGAACACCATGCTGGTGCCGTACAGTTCGGAGCGGACGAAAAATCCCAGCGTCAACGCGACAGCAGCCGTGAGCCCGTCCGTTACGGCCAGAGCCACCGGGAAGAAGGTATCGCGTTCACCGCCAATGATCAATCCCAACAAGATTCCCAACCCGAAACTCATTCCCTTCGGATAGAGAATGAACGGCGCAGCCATCGCCAATTGTGGGTCGAAGGGATACGTCTTCACGATGAAGGGAAGACAGCTCGCCAGGAAGAGTAACAAACCTACACCCATTGCCAGAGCGCCCCAAATCGCGCCGAAGAAGAAGATAATTGGCGAAAACGTGAACATCCAGGCTGTTGCGATTTGCAACTTGAGACTCTGCGGCGTATAGGCGTCCTTAACGATCTTGCCGGGAAATTTCTTATAAACGAGGATGCGCCAGAAAGCGCGCGAAAATTTAATGCTTATATATTTCTTCCAGGTTGCAGGATGCCGGTGATAGACAATCGCGTCATTGGAAAAAACCATCTTGTAGCCCCGCGAAGCGATTTTATAGGAGAGTTCCACGTCTTCATTGTTCGCCAGGGGGTAGTGTGCATCAAATCCACCAACCTCTTCGAAAACTTCCCGCCGGAAGGCCGCTGCGAATGAAGGCACCAGGTCAATGTTATCCGCCTTTTTAAGGATGTTGAACCGTTCCTCGAATTCCAACTGGACGAAGCGAGCGGCGTACTCTTTCTGGCGCGTCAGATATCGACCCATCACCCCGGCGACCTTGGGATCTTCAAAGGGTTGGACCATCTTCTCGATCCAGTCCTCCCTCGGGATGCAGTCGCTGTCCGTGAAGAGGACGACGTCTCCCCTGGCGATACGTACACCGAAATTACGCGCTGCCGCCGGTCCTTCCTTGTTCTGGCGCCGGTAGCGCACACCGAATTCCCGCGCCACCGAACCCGTACCGTCCGTGGACGCGTCGTCCACGACGATGACCTCGTAGAGCTTACGCGGCAAGGTCTGGTTCTGGAGAGAACGCAGGGTATAGGGCAGCGTCTTCTCGGAGTTATATGCCGGTATAATAACGGAAATCATGATGAAACTACCATCGTACTCAGCTATTCATCGCCCGGATTGGATTCGTCGACCAGCAGTTTATCTATCGCCGGTTTGCGGTCAACCTGTGTCGATTTTAACTGCACGTCGAGTGCTCGACTCAAAAAATCGTAGTTGGTCGCAAAATCCTCATCGTTGACTCGCTTGAGTGCCTTCAATATCCTCAATTTTAAGATTCGGACCGATAGCAATAGCGATAGGAAAAAGCGGTGCCAAAACAGTTCGCGTGAACCCAGGTTCTTGCGGATGAAGTTGTGCTGCGCTTTGTAAACTTCGATGTTTAGATTCGCACCCCACAACTTACCGACGGTCCCCGATCCGTGATGGATGATCTCCGCATCGTGAACGAAGACCACTTTCCATCCCGCTTTTTTTGCCTGGAAGCACCAATCACTGTCTTCGTGAAATATAAAATACGACTCATCCTTCAAACCTATTTGATCGAGACATTCCCGCCGCACCATCAAACTGGCTCCGAGTAACCAATCAACCGGGCGAGTCTCGTTGTGATTCCAATACATCAGCGAAATATTACCGGCCAATTTACGTGAGATTTTATTCCAAGGCAGCAGATGCTGGAAGATCAGGTGCCGCGTCGTCATAAAATTCCGGCAGGACGATTGCAGGGTGCCGTCACTGTTGAGCAACTTCGAACCCACGATCCCCACAGTCGGGTGTTCGTCGAGGTATTCCACCATCTTGTCGATCGCACCCTCCCTGCAGACGGTATCCGGATTCAGGCAGAAGATATACTCGCCGCTGCATTCCCGGATGGCCTGGTTGTTGGCTTCGGTAAACCCGGCGTTTGTGGCGTTGCAAATCAAATTAACCTGGGGAAATTGTTCGTGGATGGCATCAACCGATCCGTCCTGGGAATTATTGTCAACGATCCAGAGCTCGAACGGCGTGGTTTTTTGCACCGTGTTGTATACCGATTCCAACATGGGAAGCGTGAAATGCTTCTCGTTGGTGTTCGCCGTGACGATAGACAGTCTATAAGGATAAACGCTCACGGGCGATCCTTTCTCCAACTGGGCGGCAATCCTCTGGATATTTCGATTTGGCCGAACTCATGCGACTGGCGGGCTCCATGCTGGCGCACCCAGTCAGTCATGCGCTGAATGCCCTCGTCCAGATCGACACGGGGCGTGTATTTAAAAATCTTCTCGACTTTGGAATGGTCGCTGAAGGCGTGCACGACCTCATTGCGGGCGGGCAAGTGGACGAGGTTCAACGGGGCGTTCATCGCATCGGCAACTTTCTGAGCCAGAGTGTTGACTGTATAAGGCTTATCGGCACCGACGTTGAATATCTGATTGCGCGCTGCATCCATTTCGGCCGATTTCGCGATGATTAGAGCAACGTCATCGATGTATGAAAAGGCTCGGCTCTGTTCGCCGTCACCGAAAACCGTCATGGGCTGGTTCTGCAAGATTTGGTTCATAAAAATCCCGACCACGTTGCGGTATTTATCGCCTATATTCTGGCGTTCGCCGTAAACGTTGTGAGGTCTGAAGATGACGTAATCCAAGTCGAACATCTCGGCGGTTGCTTTCAACTCCATTTCGACGGAGTACTTGGCGATACCGTAGGAGTCCTCCGGAGCCGGAGTCATCTCCTCGGTCATCGGCAACTGGCCCGCTCCGTAAACGGCGATGGATGACGTGAAGAGGAATCTCTTGACCTGGTTGTTCACTGAGGCATTGATCAGGTTGACCGACCCGATCAGGTTGTTCTGATAATTGAAGTGTTTTATGAAGTGAGACAGCCCTTCAGCCGCGTAGGCAGCGAGATGAAAAACGTAATCGAAGCGATGTTCTTCGAAGAGCTTCAGGATCAGGTCCCGATCGAGTATGCTTCCCTCGACGAAGAGAGATCTTTCGGGGACATTCTCAGTAAATCCACCTGACAGGTCGTCCAGAACCACAACCTGGTGCCCCATCTCGAGCAGATGATCCGCCAGGTGCGATCCCATGAAACCGGCGCCTCCGGTAACCAGCGATTTCAATGATTCCTCCACAGCCTATAGTTGAGGTTATGTAAACAGAATTACCGAAAAGACCTTTTACGCAGTACTACAGATTTTTCCTGTGCCGGAAGGCGAATTTCAGCGCCGTCCACCAGCCGATGTCGGTCTCCCGCATAAAACGATAGGTGTACGTTAAAGCGAAAAGCAAGAAATAGACCTTATCAAGAGGCCACCTGGCCAATTTCCCGATCAGTGGAATTGTCCAGGGCATTTTGACGCCGATGAAGAAGAGCTTCTGAATCCGGATAAGCTGGTGAATGTTCGCCTGCTTCAGCACACTGCCCGAAAAGAAAGATTTCTCCAGATCGTCGAGGGAAAAATCTTCGGCGATCAAACCCTTGGATTTGGCGATGCCGGCGAGCTCGGTGCGGGGGTAGGGCTGTAAGATTGAGCACCACGGGTAATCGACTTTGATCTCCGCATTGATGCGCACCGTCTTCAAGGCCTTTTTTACGGTTTCATCGGGCAATCCCACTATGTTGAAGGTCTTCATCTTGATGCCGTGCTTGCGAAAAAGTTCGGCAGATCTATAAATCTGTTCGTTCGTGATGTTCTTGTTCAGGATCTGCTTGCGGAGTTCCGCATCGCCGGACTCGATGCCGAACGATACCATAAAACAGCCGGCTTCCTTCAACAACCGAGCCCGGTCCTCATCCACCAGATTCGCGCGCACATTGCAGGCGAAAGGCAGCCCGACTTTCTGCCGGTAAGGTTCGGTGAAATTTTCCAGCCACTCCTTATCGAGAATGAAAATATCGTCGTTGATGAAGAGCCGCTTGAGAGGGTATCTCTTCTTGGCCTCAGCCATCTCCTCAATAGCCCGGTCAACGGAATGCCGCCTCAGCATCTTCACCTTGCCATGGTACAGCCGGTTGTAATCCCGGTTGAAACAAAAACTACACAGGTATGGGCAGCCGCGCCCGGTGATAAACGGTTTCGTGGGGTAATCGCGCAGATAGGGGTATTTGTAGTAAATTTCCCTATCCGGGATGGGATAGGCATCCAGATTATTTTCGCCTGAGCCTACTTCATTCTTAACGATTTCACCATTACGTTTGATCCACAGATTGCGCACGTCCGCATAATCGTTCCCCTGATCGATGCGCCGGCAGAGTTCCGCCGCGGCTTCTTCCCCTTCTCCCCGACAGATGATATCCATGGCGGGATGCTTGATAGTTTCCGGAAAGAAAGTGGCGTGAGGCCCCCCCATCACGATGGGGACGTTTAAAGAGCGTTTGACTTCCGTGGCGATTTCCAGGCAGCGAACGTGATCGCCCGTCATAGCCGACAACGCAATCAGATCGGGTTTGTACGCCTCGATTTTCGGGTAAAAGTGGTCGCCCTCCTCCGACTCTAGTAAAAGATCCACCTCGTGCCCCTCTCGTTTCAGGTAGGCCGAGATGTACATCACACCGCTGAATTCAAACTGAATGTTCTGTAAAAACAGGACTCGAGCCATCTGAGTGTTTCACCTCGCTGTGGACCAACGATCGTGAACCTGAGATACCATATCGTAAACTTCGCTCACGGTTATCCGACGAATGCACTCAGCATTCCGCTTGCAGTTGGTTCGCTTTAAATTCTTAAAATTAATACATGGAGTGCAATCGATATCCTTATGAACATTGATGTACTTCTCCCCTATCGGACCATACCTGTGCGGGCTCTCCGGACCCCAGAAAGATATCGTCGGAATGCCCTGAGCGTAAGCGAGATGCAGGGGACCGGAATCGTTCGTCACAAAGAGATCCAATTCGTCGATCAGAGCGATGGCCTGAGGCAGCGTCGTTCTTCCGGCAAGGGTTACGGGGTGCTCGCGCATCATGGCCATTGCTTTCTCCACGTAGGGTGCTTCATCTGGAGCACCGATCAGCAAAACCCTGGCATTCAGGTTCTGGATCGCAAGATCGACGAGTTCTGCGAACCTTTCGGGCGGCCAGCGCCGCTCCTTTGCAACATCTGAGGCGTTGACGTTGACTCCGACTAAAAACTCCCGGGATGGATCGATACCCTCAGCAGACAACAATTCCGTAACAGCGCGGCGATCCTCTAAACTGGATGGGATCGGTTCGGGCTGGAGCACGTCATCCGAGGGATTATCCTCGATCCCGAACACACCCAGTGTCCGATAGAACGTCCGGGCGATGTGTTCGTCCTCCCGGAATTCAATCGGTTTGGTAAAGAGGGTCTTGCGGTCGGGGATAACGAAACCCACGCGCGGACCGACTCCAACATAAAAGCTTATAATCTCGCCAAAATAGACGAGAGGTTCGAGATTGACTATCAGGTCAAAATCATAGCTGCGCAGTTCAAAGAACAGTCTGAATAGCTCCCGGGCGAAATCCCAAGCGGTGGTTAGCCGAAGATAGATCGTCTCATCGTAGAGATCCGAATCTTCGTAGACCCCCTTGTTCTGATCCAACGTGAGAAACACGATCTTTGCATCCGGGAATTTTGACCGGATTCCCCGCAGGGTCGGCGACGCCTGCACCAAGTTGCCGATGCCCCAGAATTTGATGACCAGAATGCGTTTCGTCCCTTCCCCCAACTTTAAAGGCGGGAAGAGATTCCGGAATTTATCGTAATAATACAGGTAATTGCTAATAACCGAACCGACCCGTGAATCCAGAATCCGAATGAGGCCGAGTTTCATAGGATTATTGAGTTAGTTATATCCAGGTTAAAAAGGCTCGCAACATGCGCAGGAAATTCATGAATTCTTCCGGGGATTTCATACGCGTAAGTGTTCGCCAGATGATCTTGGGTCGCACGTAGAATCGTCGCGATGCCCAGTTGCGAAAACGGGTGATCTCCGCCGCAGTCAGACCGGGATAGTTGGTCACGGAACGATCCTGCTCGTAATGTTCCCAGTTATCAGTCGCCAGCCAGTTTTCGGCCTTCGCCTGAGTGTAAAACTCCGAACCGGGCCAGGGACTTGCGCAGTAAAACTGCGCGTAGTCCAGATCCAGAGTGCAGGCGAAATCGTATGTCTTACGCATTGTTTTGGTCGTCTCACCGGGCAACCCCAAAACAAAATGTCCGGCGATTTGAAATCCGACCTTGCGTGTCTGACGGATCGATTCGTGAATCCTATCGAGGGTGATATCCTTCTTGATGCCGTCGAGGATCGCCTGATCGCCGGATTCGATGCCGTAGGAGATCATCCAGCAACCCGCCTTCTTCATCAGTTCCAGCAACTCCACGTCGACGTTATCGACTCTGCTATTGCAAACCCAGCGGATGTCCAGATTCCGGCGTATTATTTCCCGGCATAGTTCTTTGATGGCCGCCTTGATGATGGTGAAGGATTCAGACCAGAAAAAGAAATCTTTCACCCCGAATTTATCGCCCAGGAATTCCAGTTCATCGACAATATTGGGTACCTTACGCAGGCGAATCTTCTTTCCGTAGTAACTTTGCGCCACGCAGTAGGTGCACTTATACGGGCAGCCTCGTGCCGTGGTGACCATCAGGAAATGATTGCCGGAGAACGGGAGCCGGTAGTTGTCGAGATCAATCAAATCCCAGGCCGGATAAGGCAACTCGTCCAGGTCCTTCAGAAACTCCCGGTCCGGGGCATGAGAGATGGTTCCGTTCTGCCTGATCGATAATCCCGGCACTCCAGTGGCAGTATCTCTATTGGCCAGGCTGTCAGCCAGGTCAGCGATGGTCAGCTCCGGCTCGCCGCGCACGATGAAATCGAGCGATTCGGTCAAAGCAAAGGATTCATCCGGTAATGTCCCCACGTGAATACCGAATGCGGCGATTTTCGCTTCGGGAAGGACCTCCTTCACCAGCGGCGGGATGGTCATATCAAAGTTGATCGACGGCGTGGTCGAATTCATGACGACGAGATCGGGAGTATAATCGCGCAGGATCTCCTTTAACTTCTCCCTGTTCACCCCTTCAACGCTGCAGTCGTTGACGCGCACCTCGTGTCCGCGGTCCCGCAGAACCGCAGCTGACTCGGTCAGAGAGATCGGCGGCCAGGTGGTCGTCCAAACCCCCTCCTTCTGCATGCAGCGGCCTTCCCGCGTAAATCCAAAATCGCCCGGGGAAGGCGGATTGATGAGGTGTACCTTCATGGTCGCAATCAAGAAGCCGGAGTCGGTTCATCCCGTACGACGGGCAACTCCGCCGGTTCCTTCTTGTTGAACAATTGTCTCGACGTAAACGCGTACCGTATCAGCGTAAAAAAGTTTATCTTGGATCGCTTCATCAGCTGCAGGGCATAGCAGGACTGAAAAACGAGTTGGAATAACGGATTGGGCGGCAACTTGATCAATTGCCGGATCAGAGGCTGTAGTAAAGGGTACCGGACGGCCAGGTGGAAAAACTTCTGCAGGTTCTCCTTCTGGCGCATTTCACTGTCCTGCAAAAGTGAACTGGTGAAGTAGCTGCCCCCGATTTCATCCACAGGTAGTTCGTGCCCCAAATCTCTTTCGATGCGCTCGCGAATCTCCGTGCCCGGATATGGCTGCAGCACGGAACACCAGGGGAAGTCCGGACGGATCCTGGCGTTGATCTTGACTGTCTGGAAAGCATCTTCCAACGTCTCATCCGGCAATCCCACCATATTGTAGGTGCCGAAATGAATCTTATACTTTTTGAATAGCCTCGCAGCTTCGAAGATATGCTCGTCCTTGACGCCCTTGGCCAGGACTTCGTTGCGGATGCTCTCAACTCCGGACTCGATACCGAAGACGCAGGAAAAACAGCCGGCCTCCTTCAGTGCGCTGACCAGATCTTCATCCACCAGGTTGGCGCGCACCGTTGAGAGAAACGGCAGCCCGATCTCCTGCCCGTACAGATCCAGGAATGGATAGAGCCATTTCCGGTTGACGATCAGGATATCATCGGAGAAACCGACAAAACGGATGGGATAATGCTCCTTGACCTGTCGGATCTCCTCGATGACGTTCTCTTTGCTGCGGAAGCGCACCCATTTGCCCTTCTCGTGGTAGAGCTTCATCAGGGTATGATTGGCGCAGAAGTTACATTTATAGGCGCAGCCTCGCCCGGAGAGAAAGTTCTTCGAGGTCTCCCGGGCGGTGATGGGATAGCGGTCGTAATAGGTGCGGTCGGGAAAAGGCAGGCTGTCCAGGTCGTGGATCAACGGTCTGACGGTATTCTGGATCACCTCGCCGTCACGCATTGTCCAGATGTTGGCCACCCGGGTCGGATCCCCTTCGCCCTCAATCGCTTCGGCCAGCTCCACGACAGCCTCTTCGCCTTCGCCGACGCAGACGTAATCGATCACCGGCTCACGCACGATCCAGGGGTAAAACGTGGGATGAGGGCCTCCGATGATAACGGTTACTTCCGAATAGGCAGCCTTGTAACGGCTCGCAAAATCAAGCGCCCAGTGGTGCATCCCCGTAGTACAGGAGAAGCCGATGATCTGCGGACTATAAGCCTCCACATCACTGAACGCATTGGTGCCTTGTACGTCCACGAAGATGCGGCTTTCATGTCCCTCGCGCTGGATGTAGGCGCTCAGGGACATCAATCCGAGATTCTCGGTTAATAAATTCTGTACGAGTGCAAATCTAGCCATCTGTATAGTACCGGGGGTTGCCTATTTTTCATATTTGAATAAGATGACACTAAAAAGAATAATTAGCTTCTCCCAGAAACGATTGTACCAGGGAGTTGTCCTAAAAATACCCCATATTCGTGCCGGGTTCAGATAGAATTTCTTGAAGGCAATTCTTCTCAATTGTTCAAGCCTCTCATCCGCTACTTCGGATGGATTAACGAAAACCTTAGAGAAATGCTTGGGATCTGCGGAAAGATCGTAGCCTTTCGCTTTGAGTTCATTCCAAATATCGGTATTAGGAAAAGGTGTCATTATTGATAGAGTCATGGTGTGCAAGGTCGATTTCAATGCGAAATTGATAGTGTTCCACACTTCCTCTTCCGTCTCATCTAAGAAACCTATCATGAAGAAGCCGCCCACTGAAAAATTCCTGTCAGTGGACATTTTGATTATATCCTTTGCCTTTTCCAGATTGACGTTCTTGTTTATAGCTTTTTGGATCCGCGGCGTCCCTGATTCTATGGCATAAACCATGCGGTAGACGCCTGCTTCCTTGAAGAGATCGAGCATCTCTTCATCCAGAAGATCCGCCCGCAATCCGTTGGTGAAGCTGTACTTGAGGTTAAATTTCTCCTCGATGATACGACGAAAGATCGCCTTGCCCCTATCTAGATCGACGTTAAAAGTGTCATCTAATATATCAATCTCTTCCGCTCCGTATTTATCTTTCATCAGCCGCAGTTCACCGATGACGTTCTCAATAGAGCGCTTTCGCAGTTTTTTCCCGAATAGACTATGACAGTAGGTGCATCTATAGGGACAGCCCCGGGTAGTCTGGATGGGCAATACCCGGTTCATCAACTGGTGCTGGTTGGAAGAATTTCGTTTCCCAAATTTCTTAATCCTAAAATACTTGTCTACCTCGATCGCATCCCACGCCGGGTACGGTAACTCATCGAGGTTTATAATGAATTCTCTTTGCGCCGTAACTTTTATTTCTCCATTGTCACGGTATGCTAAACCCTCTATCGCCCGAGTATCATCGCCATCTTCAATTGCATTTAATAGTTGCAGAAATGTCCTTTCACCTTCCCCCATTACGCCAAAATCTACGTTGTTATCCTTCAGGGCATTCATATAATCGGCAGTAATGTAAGGTCCGCCTAATACTACCGGAACGTCGGGGCAGGCACTCTTACTCCTCTTAGCTACTTCGTGGTTCTCCTCGCTCTCAACTGAAAAACCGGTGACGCCTACAACATCAGGATTTTCCTGCCGGATCATGTCTTCGATCTGGTCGAATGTGTACTCCGTAAAGCGGGCATCTAAAACTTTCACAGTATGCGAGCTGTATTTCCGCACATACGACGTCAGATACAGTAGCCCCAGCGGCGGTGCCACTGACGGGATAAGAGAGTCCGGTCTAATAAGTAATATTTTCATCTATTCAAGTAGCAGATTTATAGTTTTAAATTAATCCTTATTTCTCATATTTGAAGAAGGAAGCAGCAATCAGGATCCAAATCTTTTCAAAGAAACGGTTCCGCCATGGCGTCGTCCTCATGAAGTTGTATAGCCGGCGGGGATTGAGGTAGAACTTCCGGAAAGCGATCTTGCGGATCTCTTCGAGACGTTCACTCGGAACTTTCGAAATGTTTGCAGATACTTTCTGATAACATTCGTAATCCGCCTCTAAGTTGTATCCCAGGTCGAGGGCTTGCTGCCACAGTTCGGTGTTCGGGAAGGGGGTCACCACGAAGAAAGCCGCTGTTTGCAGGTCCGACTCCAGGGCGAAATTGATGGTGTTCCAGCACTCCTCCTCGGTTTCATCCAGGAAACCGATCATGAAGAAACCGCCCAGCGAAAAATTGCGCTTCGCCGCCAGAGCGATATTCCTCTTGGCTTTTTCGAGGTTGAGATTCTTCTTAATCAATTTCTGGAGGCGGGGATTGGCGGTCTCGATGGCGAATACCAACCTGAAAACACCCCCCGCTTTAAACAGATCCAGCAGCTCCTCATCAAAGCTATCCGAGCGCAATCCGTTCGGGAAGCTAATCTTAAAGTTGAATTCTTCCTCAACGATACGGCGGAAGATCGCCTTGGAGCGTTTGATATCCAGATTGAAGATATCGTCGATGAACTCGACCTCGGTCGCGCCGTACCTGTCCTTCATCAGGCGCAACTCGCCGATGACGTTTTCGACCGACCGCTTGCGCAGCTTCTTGCCGAAGAGGTTATGACAATAGCTGCAGCGGTAAGGGCAGCCGCGCGTCGACTGCATGGATAGTACCCGGCTGGTTGCCTGGTGCTGGTTGAAAGAATTACGCTTGCGAGTACTCTTGTGGTTGAAGTACTCTTCCAAATCCACGGCGTCCCAGGCGGGATAGGGCAGCTCGTCAAGATCCTCCACGAACTCGCGCATCTCCGTTTTGCGCACATCACCGTTGTGACGGTAAGCCAGTTCGCGGATCTCTGTCCAATCCTCCTCTTTCTCGAGAGCCTCAACCAGATGGAAGAAACTCCTCTCCGCCTCACCGATCACAGCGATGTCGATGTTGGAATCTTCCAGCACCTGCATATAGTCGGACGTACCGTAGGGTCCGCCTACGACAACTTTGATGTCGGGGAATACACTTTTACTCCGCTTGGCGATTTCATGCGTCTCTTTCGACTCCATGGAAAAGGCGGTAATGCCGACCAGGTCCGGTTTCTCCTGCCGGATTTGCTCCTCGATGGCATCGTAACTCATCTCCCCCAGGCGGGCGTCGCAGATCTTGATCTCATGATCGCCGTACTTTTGGATGTATGACGTCAGGTACAGCAATCCCAATGGTGGCGCTACAGACGGCACTTCGGAATGGGGTCTTATCAGGAGGATCTTCATATGTCAGTAACTCATTCTTATCATAGTCTTACGCTTCAGGTGCGATCTATTCATAAAGTGCACCGGTTAGAATTCTTTTTTCAGGAACGTGATTCGAGCCGTACGCAAAAAGTTCTGCAGTAATACCCACTTGTTCGGGGTGGTCTGGAATATCGATAGAATTCGCCGTAGATTGAAGTAGAACCGGCGAAAGGCGATCGCCCGCAGCTGTTCGAGGCGTTTCGTGCTGATCCTGGACAGGTTAGCGCTCACAGCGCCGTAATCCGAATAGGTGGCCTGCATATCATGCCCCAGTGCCAAGGCTTCTTCGTACATGGGCGTGTTCGGGAACGGTGTCAGTATAAAGAAACTGGCCGTGTGCAGTCTGGATTTCAGGGCAAAGTTGATCGTATTCCAGGCTTCCTCTTCCGTTTCGTCGCGAAACCCCAGCATGAAGAAGCCACCGGTGGAAATGCCCTTGTTGGCGGTGTAATCGATGATTTCGCGGGCTCGTTCGAGTTTGAGGTTCTTCTTGATCATCTTCTGAATACGGGGTGTGCCCGACTCGACGGCGTAATTGATGCGGTAGGCGCCCGCTGCCTTCATCTTGTCCACCAGTTCTTCGTCCATCTGGTCGGCGCGCAGTCCGTTTGGAAAAGAGAAGCGCAGGTCCCAGCCAGCCTGGACGATGCCATCGCTGATGGCTTTGGCGCGCTCTCGATCCAGATTGAATACGTCGTCGATGAACTCGATCTCATCGACACCGAAGTCCTCAACCAACCAGCGGATTTCGCCCAGCACGTTCTCGACCGATCTCTTCCTGAGCTTCTTCCCGAAAACGTTGTGGCAGTAGGTACACTGATAAGGGCAGCCTCGAGTCGAAAATATGGAAATGCCCCTGGCGCGACTCTGGATGGGATTGGTCAGGCGGCGTAATTTGCCGAACTTAAAGTACGATTCCAGATCGATACTATCCCAGGCGGGATAGGGAATCTGGTCGATGTCGTCCACCAGGTCAGGAAACAGGCCGGCGACGGGGACACCGTTGCTGCGGTAACCCAGCCCCTTGAGCTCTTCGGGCGATCCACCCCCTTCCAGACACTCGACTAACTTCGAGAGGGTCACCTCGCCCTCGCCCCGAACGGTAAAATCGACGTGAATATCTTCGAGTGCCGTCGCGGAATCAGAAGTGCCGTAGGGTCCGCCGATGACCGTCGTGCAATCCGGTGAGTATTCCTTGGCAATTCTGGCGTAACGATGGGCCGTCTCGCCTTCCATCGTAAAGGCGGTGATTCCCATGATATCCGGTTGAAACGACCTGATTGTTTCGGCGACCTGGTTTTCGGAAGGCAGCTCGCTGCGACCGTCCAGGATGGCGATTTTATCGCGGTCCGGACGGACTTTGCGCAGATACCCCACCAGGTACATCAACCCGATGGGTGGCGGCGCCACCGGGATGCCGGAATTCGGTCGTGTCAGAAGAATCTTCATGCGTGATCTGTCGTCTCGATCTCTAAACTGCTCAGTCGGTTATTTTCTTCCCGGACTCGCTCAGTCGATATTGTTCCGCCAGCGCAGCAGTTTCAGGGACGGATTCGTAGGGAGCGTTTTTCTTTTTCAACTCACGGCCCGTCATGACCATGCGAAAGAGATACAAAATCCCATCGAACAAACCGACCCGGAAGGGATTAGCCTTGAGGATCATGTAAACGCGTTTGGGGCTGAAGTAGAACTTGCGATACGCCATCTTGTTCAACTGCCACAAGCGCTTATTGGATACCTTTGACAGGTTGACCGAAATATCGTGATAATCACTGTAACGCGCCGTCATGTCCTTGCCGGCAGCCAGCGCCTGGGTGTAAATCTCCGTATTCGGAAACGGCGTCAAGATAAAGAAACTGGCAATCGCTAACTTGGATTTGACGGCAAAATTTATGGTTTCCCGGATCTCCTCTTCAGTTTCGTCAAGGAATCCCATCATAAAGAAGCCATTGCAGTTGATACCGACCTTGGAAATCAGGTCGATGTTCGCCTGAGCTTTCCGCAGATTAACGTTTTTCTTGATCAGCTTCTGAATCCTGCGGCTGCCCGATTCGATAGCCACTGTGATCCAATATACTCCGCCCTTTTTGAATTTCCGAAGAAGAGATTCATCCAACCGTTCCGACCTCAATCCGTTCGGGAAGGTGATCTCAAAATGCAGCCCTTCGGTCTCCAT
The DNA here is from genome assembly GCA_025774735.1 of candidate division LCP-89 bacterium. Next base: position 34,091 of record JALGZU010000001.1, read on the forward strand.
GCGGTCGAAGATCTGATGAGCGCGCTCCATGTCCATGTTGAAAATGTCATCCAGAAATTCGAGTTCCCGGACGCCGTATCTCTCCCGCAGCAGTTTCAACTCTTCGATGACATGCTCGGTGGAACGTTTGCGCAGCTTCTTCCCGAAAACGTTGTGACAATAGGTGCACTGGTAGGGGCATCCCCGGGTGGTGAAGACCG
>JALGZU010000507.1 GCA_025774735.1 candidate division LCP-89 bacterium
AAAGGGTATGGGCGTTCCGGGTTTCGCTGTAGCGGTCTTGGATCACCCTGCTATCGGCAATGACGGCATCCGCCAGCCGTGCCGCGACCGGTTCACACCAACGCAGGTAAGCCCGGGCTAAGGCGTTCCATTTATCTCTCTTCCAATCCGCCCCGTCGACGTTCACCACAACCTTCGTCTTCTTCCAGCGCAGCAGGAGGGCCAGAGGACTGTTCCCCACCCCGCAGATATAGACGACGTCATAGCTCTTGAACAAGGCATGGATACAGCAGAGGAACGTATGCACGATTGAGTCGAGATGTTTTGTGGGAAGAGAGGGCAGCCTGACCAGATTTACCCCAAGGTAGGTTTTTCCACCATAGGGAACGAAACCGCGTCGGTTATATACCGTGACGTTATGGCCGCGCCGGACCAGGCGCTTTGCCAGCTGTTCCGCGAAGGTCTCGAATCCCGAATACGAGGCCGGGATCCCCCGGATACCCATGAAGGCGATGTTCATCTTCTGCCCTGAGTTTTCACTCTGCTAAAATCCCCCACAATTTACCTATCGCAAGCGCCACCACAGCTTGAACAGTTCCCAGAATGCCATCACGATGACGAAGGGATTGGCTCCCGTCTGTGATCCAAACTGCCGTGGGTAATGATGTACTCCCACTTCGGTGATCCGGCACCCCGCCTTCTTCGCCCGGGCGAATACTTCGGCATCGATCAAGGCTCCCTCCGAATTGAGCTTCATCTCCCCAACGACCTCCCGCTTGAACAGCTTGAAGGCGCAATTGACATCCCTCACGCTCAAGTTGAAGAGCAGTCGGGTTAGCGATGTCCATCCGAACGAGTTGATCTTGCGGAGGAGATTGTCCATGCGCTTGATGCGGTAACCCGTGACGATGTCATACTCGCCCAGAAGAGGCCAGAGTTTGGTGATCTCAGTGATGTCGAACTGTAAATCGCCGTCCGTGTAGAATACCGCCTCCTTCCGGGCACCATGATAGCCTGACCTTAGCGCCGCGCCATAGCCCTTATTATGCGGATGATGGATGACCCTGACGTGATCGTCCCGCTCCGACAGCCGATCGGAGATCGGGCCGGTGTCATCTGTCGATCCATCATTGATAACGATAATCTCGTAATCGTCGGTCACGAGCTGGGCCGCATCTAGAGCTGCGGCCACCGCCTTCTCAACATTGCCTTCCTCGTTGTAACAGGGGAAGAAGATAGTCAAGCTTCGGTTGGACATCGATTTCTTCTTAGTGAATCCGTTGAGTATGGTTATTTACCGTCATTTCGGCGTCGGTTACTACGGCCAGGTGTCCTTGAACGCACCGGCGAATTTCATCTCTGAACCGATCTCGGGAAAACTCGGCGGCGAGACGTTCCCTTCCGGCCAGACCGAAGGATTGGCGCAGAGCGGCATCTCCAGCTAGATCGATCATGGCTTCGGCCAACCCGGTGACATCGTGATGAGGCGCCAGAAATCCGGTATGGCCGTGTTCCACCATCTCCAGGGAACCTCCGTGAGCCGTGGCGATGACGGGCCGTTGTGAGGCCATTGCTTCCAGCACAACCGTTGGCAGTGGATCCGGCTTAATCGATGGCAGCACCAGAACGTCCAACGCACGCATTACCGGAGCGATATCCCGGCGATACGGGAGAATTTTGAGGACATTTTCCAGTTCGAGCCGGAGAACGCGTTTTTTTAACTCTTCCAAGAGGCTTTCGTATCCCGGAAAAGTGCCTCCAATGATAACAAAACGCGCTTGTGGGAGTACGTCGGCGACCATACGGGCGGCATCGAGAAAATAGCGCTGCCCCTTCCAGGGGTGTATGCGCCCGATGACGCCGTAGAGAACGTTATCCGGCTCTGCCCCCAGTTCAGCCCGCACAGCCTCGACAACCTCCGCGTCCTGGGAGTCATACGGTTCCAGGCCGTTATGAATGACGCTCACCGGAGGATCGCCGAGGCGACCATAGTGCGAGAGAAAATCACGCACCGGGCCTGAAACGGCGATAACTTCGGAAGCATTTCCCACGACGATCCGGGCGATCGCTTTCGCCAGCCAGGCCGGATTTTCGATAATTTCGTGCACGTGATACATATTGGGGATGCGGCAGACCCGTGCAGCCAGCGCCCCCGTAATCACGGCACTCGTATTCGAATAGATCAGCTTGACGTTTTCCTGGCGAACGATTTCGACCAGACGCCTCGTATCGGCCAGCACGTTCCAGAGGAGCCCCGGCAGCCTATGCGGCTTGAAGCGAACGCGCCGCAAGACGCTCTCGCGTGTGTAGATCACCCGCACTCCAGCCCGGCTTAGCCTGTCGGTGAGTTCGCCGGGCCCCGGCAGGGCTACGATGGGAGTTACCTGGTCGCGCAGAGCATCGACCACCTCGCTCAGAATGAAATCGGCTCCGTAGAGTTCCGTATTCGAATGGACAAAAAGAACAGCAGGTTTCATAATTTTACTTCCTCGATCGAATCACCCGGGCAGGAT